>JABMRO010000122.1 GCA_013202635.1 Planctomycetota bacterium | reverse complement strand
GAGCTTAACAATGTCAATGAAATCGCCAGTGATGGATGCGACTGTGATGTGATTATTGATTTTTCCAGAGCTAAGATACTGACTTCTGCAAGCATTAGTAATATTATTCTGTTGAAGGGCTTTCTAAGCTCAGTCAACCATCAGCTTATCCTATGCAATGTTTCTACCTTAATCAAATATATTTTTACTCGACTTTATCTTGAGACATTCTTCGAATTTGTTGGTGACAAGTCTGCTGCCTTAGCGGCCGTTAAGCAACAACAATGAAAGAAGTCATCTCAAATGCGGTAGGCTGAAAAAAAGAATCGTTAGCTGCGGATAGTCCATAGCAAAGAAAAGATTGTGAGAGAATATTTTTGGGGGAAAAAATGGTAAAGATAACAACGATTCTTTATGCACTGGTTGTCCTTGGCAGTTTGCCAGCCCTGGCCAGTCCCACGATCGACGGCCGCTTCAACCCCAGGCGAGGGCTACACGACCGGCTATTATGTCAATTTTGAAGTAGTAAGGAGGTAAGAATCAACCTCTTATACCTGTTTCTGACCAAGGGCAGTTGTGGAGACATCAAGACGCGTCTGGCAACCTTTATGTGGCTCTTATACAGCCGTTAACGCTGGTCGATAACAGTTATGGGGCTAATGCAATCGGCTGGGGAAGCGCGGCTCCAAGCGGAAAAAACCATAAATTCAAGGACCTCAAGGGCTCCGATAAGGCTCGTTTCTCCATTTCCGACAGCGCCGAAAACGTGGTGTTCGACTTTACACTGGACTACATCAGCACCAGCGAGCAAGCGCCGAGCGGCTTCGCATCGCCGGGCGCTGCCAGCGGCGAAGGCAATGTGCACAGTGGCTCGGCAGGTAATCTACTGGCCTGGGGCACGAGTCTTGATTACAACTTCAACAACCTGGGGTACGTGCTGACCAAAGATTCCCCAGCCACCGACGAGCATTACACCGAAAATCCTGACTACCCAGGCTGGCTCTTCGAGGTTACCTATGAGTTCCAGATTGATGGCAGCCTGTTTGCCGAGAATGACTTCGGCGGCTTGACCATCCCGATTCTGCACAATTCGCCAAATAAGGCAGGGAAGAATAAAGTGTATCCAGAAGTTGATGGTGTTATTCCCGAACCGACAACGATTGTGCTCGTGAGTATAGGAACCGGTCTGGTTGGTTGGCTCCGGAGACGGGAAAACCTGTAAATTAAATTGTGAAATTACCGGCAGTGAAATATCTGCCGGCAAGATCGCCTGACTGAAAGCCTAAAGTTGACATGACACCTGAAACAGGCTGGCCCGACCAGCCCCCTACAGTGGTCGGATCCTTAAGGAATTCAGCGCGCACAACCGAGCGGATAGCGCCGCACATAGCAGCGGCTTCCGACCATTTTGCCTGTTCGGTTTTACCGCGAAGTATTGGAGCCGCAACTGCAGCTAAGATCCCCACAATCAAAATAACGACCATCAGCTCAACCAGCGTGAAGCCCCTTCTGTTTCTTTTCTTCACCCTCTTCAATTTCCTAAAACCGTGCAATAAGCAGTGCTTTTCACGTGCGCTATTTGGGCGTGTCCAGACGAATTATAATCTCAGCTTGATGCGCGCAAAAGTGGCTATGGCCGCAACAGCCATAGCCACTATTAGCTCAATTGAACCAACTGCTCCCACTTCTTCTTTCGGCCGTTTTACTTCACAAAAGCGAAGCAGTGGGAGCAAAACGGCCACCGCAAAAACGGGTCGCACTACTGTCAAACCCACTTTGTTTGTATGCCGGCAGTTTTATCTGCCGGCACCAGCCCCAAAAAGAATTCGCGAAATTCTTAAGGACTATAGACCCAGCCGTTAGCACCAAGTTCTCCGGAGCCGCTCAGAAGACCACTGGCAGGAGCCGCTACGTCGATAATGGCGTTTCCCTGGACATCCACAGATCTTATTGTGAAATCGGCCGAAGTAAAATACCTGCCGGTAAGGTCACCTGCTTGAAAGCCTAAAGTCACAGCGACAGCCGCAACAGGCTGGGCCAACCAAGCACCTGCCGTGGTGGGATCCTCCGCATAATAAGCGCGTACGGCGGTTTTGACAGCTCCAGCCGATGCAGCGCCTTCCGTCCACTTCGCCTGCTCGATTCGGCCACGAAGAATCGGAACCGCCACTGCAGCTAAGATGCCGACAATCAGAATCACGACCATCAACTCAATCAGTGTGAAGCCCTTTCTCACTCTTTTCTTGTTCATCTTTAATCTCCTAAAATAAAAAAATGTTTTGAAAATTACCTCGCTTCCAATATTCTCTTGTTGCGTTTTTATTTTTGATACGCATTTTCGCAACACACAAGACTAATCCCTTGTCGACCAAAATCACCAACAACTATATTAGTTTATCGAGTTTTTTTATCGTTTATCTAACAGCACAGTCACCCGCTGTTCCCGGACTCGGAATTGAACTATCCTGCAACATCCGACATTGAGAAAATCGGCAAATACAGTGCAATAACTACAACCGATACAACGGCACCGACCGACACAATCATTATCGGCTCAAGCAAGCTCGTTAAAGTAGTTACCGTGGAATCAACCTTTCGTTCATAATGCTCGCTTGTCTTTTCGAGCACTCTGGGCAAAGACCCGCTTTCTTCTCCAACCTGTATCATTTTAACAACCATATTGGGGAAAAAACCCGTTGTTGACATACTCAGGGAAATGCTTGAACCTTCGACAACACTTTTTCTGGTTTGTGTTATCGCTGACTTTATAATATCGTTACCGGTCATCCCGGAGAGGACTTCGAAAACCTCAAGCACTGAAACACCAGCACACAACAAAGTTGACATTGTATTGCAAAACGTTGCAACAAAAGCCTGGTTGAACACCTTACCAAGCAAAGGCAAGCGCAGAACAATTTTGCTGAAATAGTAATGTCCTTTTTTGGTCTTGTTGAAGACAACAGCAAAAATTATCAGGGCAAAAACAAACCCGATGATGTAGATAATATTGTACCGCAGGATATCGTAAAACGCCATAAATGCACGTGTAAAGGCCGGCAGCTCCCCCCCAAGTGAGTCAAATATCGTCTTGAACCGAGGGACAATAAAAGCCATTATAAATATTATTATCAGGGTAATAAAACACATTACAAAGATAGGATAAGCCGTTGCCCCTTTAATCTTTTTTGCCAATCTATCGCGGCTGTCAAAATATTGCGCCAGCTTAGTCAACGCGTCTCCCAGATTACCTCCCGTTTCACCCGCCAAGATCAACGCGCAAGACAACTTGTTGAAAACCTTCGGAAATTCCGCCATACCCTCTGAAAAAGACTCACCTTTCTTCACCTTTTCCGAGATGCCCTGAAGAATCGGGTCAAGACTTGAATTTTCCGCATCTTCGGCAATCGTGTCTAAAGCTATAGTAATAGGAATTCCGCCCTCGATCATTGTGGCCAACTGCCAGCAGAGTGCTGCAAGGTCCGCTGATTTGATGCGTTTGCGGCTAATTACACGCTTCTTTTTCGAGACATTTGTTGCCATCTCATTGACAGAAATAGGCGTAAAACCCTCTTTCTCAAGATAGCTAAGCACATCAGTTGAAGAAGCGGCCTGCACAAGACCTTTCTTCTGTTTCCCGTCTGAATCCCGAGCGACATATTTGTAGCTTTTCATTTATAGAACCTTCTCAAAAAGGGCATCCGTCTATTCGGCTGCCTCTGAATCCTGAGTCCAAGTCATAAAAGTCACTTGCGCAGTTGAGCTTTGCCCGGCCATGAAGCAATTCAGCAAAAACGCTGTTTTTAACTTATCTCTATATTTTATCTGTTTCCGAAAACATCAAGTTTAACTAAAATACTATCGTATTTTTTCAAAGCCTGGCTCTGACACTACGAGCAAAGCCGGGCTGTTCTCACGCCATAAGCGATAGAAAAAAATGACCTGCCCACCACCTCTAAAAAAAACTTTTAAAAAACCTTGCCGACGATAACAACCGCCGGATACTAAGCTCATCCCGTAAAAGCTACACCAATGACCTGTTCGGCGGTTGTTAAACCCGCCAATGCCTTGTTTACACCGCTTTCAAGTAAACCTCCATAGCCTCTTTTTCGTGATGCTTCTCTTATCTGCGACTCGCTGCTACCGGTAATTATCAGCTCTCTTATCTCATCATCTACAACCAAAAATTCGAATATGGGTAACCTGCCCAAACAACCTGTCCCTCCGCAGGCCTCACAGCCTTTGCCATGATAGAAGACAGAGCCCTTGGCCTGCTTTTGGTCAACCTTCATACGCTTAAGGACTTCTTCGCTTAAGGTTATAGGCTCTTTGCAGTGTTCACAGATTTTTCTAACCAACCGCTGGGCAACAATTAAATTCAGCGACGAAGCCAGCAAATACCGCTCAATTCCCATATAGAGCAATCTGCTTATCGCGCTGGGGGCATCATTGGTATGAAACGTGCTCAAGACAAGATGGCCCGTCAAAGATGCCTTTATTGCAATTTCGACCGTCTCTTTGTCCCTGATTTCACCTATTAGAATTATGTCGGGGTCCTGTCTCAAAATTGCACGCAGCCACTTTGCAAAATCGAGTTCAATTTCCTGCTTAACCTGAATCTGGTTAATTCCTGCAAGACGATATTCGACAGGGTCCTCAACAGTTGTAATATTTTTCGCCGGGTCCTTGACGTAATTCAGAGCAGAGTATAGCGTCGTACTTTTACCACTGCCGGTCGGTCCGGTTACAATCATTATCCCATGAGGCCGCGTTAACATCCCCTTAAACTCTTCGAGAAGTCCGGGCTCAAGTCCAAGTTCTTTCAGGTCGTGCTTTACCGCAGATGCATCCAGTATTCGCAGCACAACTTTTTCGCCATATATTGTCGGAATTACCGATACTCGAACGTCTATATGCCGTCCGGATGTCTTTATTTTGAATCGGCCGTCCTGAGGCAGCCTGCGCTCGGCAATATCCATCCGCGCAATAATCTTAATTCTGGCAATTACCGCCACCTGCATCTTTTTGGCCGGCGGTACCATATCACGCAGCACACCATCAATTCGCATGCGAACCATCATTGTTTTTTCCTGGGGTTCTATATGAACATCACTTGCCCTGCTTTTGACCGCCTGGCTCAGGAGCAAATCAACGAACCGAATCACAGGTGCTTTGTTCGCGTCCTCCTCACCGCTGATATCCGGTTCCTCAGCTTCTTCTGAAAGTATACTGTCTTCCTCACCCTCTACCAGACTGCGAAGCTGTTCTTCTTCAAGATCCGAACCGTGATAAACCAACTCTATCGCCCGGTCAATTTCTCGAGGAGAACTAATTGCCGGCTTAATCTGACGCTTCATTTTCAGTGTTATTGTATCTATAGCGATAACGTTAAGCGGGTCAGCCATCACAACTACAACTTTGCCATCAACCTCATTTATAGCAACAAGACAGAATCGCTTGGCGATATTCTCAGGTAACAGTCGAGCGATATCCATATCTATATTGTTCATCTTGTTGGTATCATCTAAACGGATGTATTCCATCGAGAGGTGCTCAGCAAGGGCGCTAGTAACATCCTCGTGATTTAGCTTTTCAAGTCGAAGTAGTATCTCGCCCAGCCGCCCCCCATGCTTGCTTTGCTCGTCCAGAACTTTCTCTAATTCTTCACAAGTTAACAGACCTTTGGAAACAAGCAATTCGCCAAAAGGATGAGTGGCTTTCGCTTCAGGGTTTTTAGAGATGGTTTTTGCCGGAGCCATCCGATTATTACCTCCACTTCAAATTCGGCTTCTATCCAGGTAAGCAGCGTTTTTTTTGTTTAAATATAAAAAAAACAACATACCGCCTTCATTCTGCTTTCCTGGCGATAGCAAATATTCTCATTCGAATAGTTTTTCGGACAATATGCAGCAGTAATTTACCCCTATCTTGTAACTCAATGATATAAGACGTAGAATCTCCCTGTATCCAAAAAGGAAGTCCACGGCTATCAAATACAACTTAACCCTTTGTGCATAAAAGCATTAGACTATTCATTGCTCGATGTTAGATGCTCGATGCTCGTCAAGAACCAAGTATCAAGTATCGATCATCGAGTATGCTTTTGTAAAGCCGGTTATGCTTTATAGGACAGTTTAGCAACCTTGTTTTTAACAGGGATAAAAACTTCTGTTTCGACTCTGATACAACCAATACAACCCTCAAAATTACACTCAACAACACATCATCCTGTGTTGTTAAGCCCTCAATATTTGTAAACTTAGTTATACGGCCATAGAAAACTCACCGGATAGACTGCCGGCCAGACGTGCTTGTCAAAGATTGACCGCGCTGGAAAACTCCGGTGTCCTTGACGGACGTCTGTTTGGCTTGCCGTAAAGCGGTGTCCCTCTCCGTGTCTTTAAGGAAATTTTCCCTTTTTTGTAAAATATTTATTACCGGTTATATAATTTCTAACTGGCTTTACTCTAAAACTCTTGACGAAACAGCAGAAACCATTAATATTAGTATCACTTGGGGATTATTCTCTGGCAAGTGTGTAAACAGAAATCCCGCGGATGTGGCGGAATTGGCAGACGCGCAGGCTTCAGGTGCCTGTGGGCTTCGGCTCGTGGAGGTTCGACTCCTCTCATCCGCATTAAACCCGACGTAATATCCCAAAACCTGTCTTTTTAGCCTCATATTAAGCATGCAGCACTCGATTTAACGAAATTTGTACAAATAGGTCGATAAATAAGAAATAAACGGATCCCCTTTTTTACGGGGACAGGCGAAAAGTTTGCTTAGCTTGCTTGTTAAGAGCGCTATGCTTGAAATTTTACAAGATTTTGAATCCGCGATTGGCGGAACGGTGCGGCTCAGCCCTGTAGTTTTGGTCGGGCCGGGATTGGTTTGTCTTATAGCCGGGTTATTTGTTTGGCTCGGCGGACTGGGCTTTAGAAAACTTTTAGTTGCTGTCGCAGGAGCAATTACCGGAGGTGCTTGTGGCTTTTTTGCAATCGGACAAAATATCGTCTCGGCAGCGTTCACAGCGGCCCTGGCCGCAACACTCGCTATGTTGTTTGAAAGGATATTTATCACGATACTTACAGGTACATTAGCGGCTGCATTTGCCTTTGCCGTTTTAGCCGGGCAATATGTTGAAAATTCACCCCCTTTTCTGTCTTCGACAGAAGACAAGGGGGCTGCGGGCGAGGTATCGGCCAATACCCAAACTATCGGTGTTCGCGAAAGTGCGGAAAAAATGAAAGCTTATATAATTGATGCCGGCCAAAAGATAAAACAAGCTTGTTTACAGATGCCGGTGTATAAATGGGCGATTATAATGGTACTGGTACTGATTTGCATGGTGGTGGGATTTTCACTTTGGCAGTTAGCCTCGGCTTTGTGCTGTTCGGCTCTGGGAACAGCGCTAATATTCGCCGGGATGATTCTGCTGTTGTTGCATAAAGGTGCTATGCCCGTCAGCATCATCAGCGCCAGGTCATCATTCTATGTCACTGTATTTACAGCAATGATGGCTTTTGGAACAACTGAGCAGTTATTACTTTGCAAACACCAAAAAACATATCCCGCCGGAAAAAGTCAAACGGGCAAAAATAAACAAAAAACCAAACAGACAAAAAAAGGTTGGCGGACGACTTAACCGGGCCATGTCTGGAAAAAGTCATACTAAAAGAAAGTTTAAGGAGAAACAAATAATGGATTGCGTTACTATCCTTGCACAGGCGGTTGAAACCGCTTCCCCGGAAGCCGTAGAAGAAGCAGTCGTCCCGATGGAGTCCCTTTGGACATATATAACTTCTCTCAATCTGGTCGAAGCGATAACTTTCATTTCTTTCGGTGTGGTATGTCTTTTTTACGGCTGGCGCGTCTTCAAAATATTAGTCGTAATCAGCTTCGGCCTGTTGGGGCTGTTTCTGGGTATATCAATAACAGACAAAATCATCGGCCTGAACAATCAGCTTGCAGGCGGACTGGTAGGTATGGGCCTGCTTGCGATTATCTCCATACCATTGATGAGATGGGCGGTTAGTGCATTAGGCGCCGTAGCCGGCGGAATACTCTCCTCCAGTATATGGTACGCTTCCGGATTGACCGAACGATACATCTGGGCAGGGGCGCTTATTGGCATAGTTGCCGGCGGTATGATCTCATTCATCGTTTTCAAAGTCGCCGTCATTCTCTTTTCCAGCCTCAGCGGCAGCAGTTTAATCGTGGTGGGAGTTCTGGCGCTTTTATATCTTTATCCGCAAACATCAACTCGATTAGAAGAAATAATATTTACTAAAAAATGGTTTCTGCCCACTCTCCTGATGGCTCCTACATTAATAGGTATAGTCCTGCAAAACAAATTCGTAAAAGACTCTAAAGACTGGGACATGTAATCCACACACTTTTACTTCGCTCGTACCTGCGGTAACGTCAGTACATGCGCACCTGTACCTGCGCAAAGCGAAGAAGTGGGCTCAGAAGATTTGCTTACAGAAAGATCGGTGTTTTTCCGGGAAACGTCAACACCCCCGAAGATAAACAGAATATGCAGGCAGGCCTGACTATTCGCAGCATCCGTTTTTGAACCGGGCAGTTCAATAATACTTGTTCGATAAACTTCTATAAATCTCGATTTTGCTCTCCCATTTATGGGAGTCAATCCCGGTCAGTAGATTCCTATTTGGCCGCCGCCACAATTTCCGCATACGTTTCCAAATAATCCCAAACTTTTTCATACCGCACCTCCATCCGAATTATTGCATTTATTATACTATAAATGCTGTTTTTCCGCCAGTAGAAAACCGAAGAATGCCCCCTTAAAGCCCGTTATGGCGTGCTTATACAAACAGCAGGATTTTTTATCGGCCTATGGCAAAAAGTTTTTTCATCCACTCAGTCCCAACCGCAGGGTAATAAAGGGCTGCGAGTCAGATACTCACAGCCCAGGCGGTAGGTAAACGGCGTACTTTCTTACTTCCTGCGTTTTCTTAATAAAGTCAACGAACCAAGACCCAGCAGAGCAATTGTTGCCGGCTCGGGAATCGACATAGCGCCACTGAAACCATTGCCTCCGACGTAACCGCCGGCCAGCATATCGGCAAAGCTGCGATAGTTAGTCCCGCTGCCGCCCTGCAGGGAAAGCTCAAAATCAAGCCCCGGAGTCTGCGTATAAAGGATGCTGTTCAGTGCGGCAGAACCAATCGCCTTGCCGGCATCAGTTATTACGATATCAGTAATATCTGTCGTAAAAGCAGTATAACCCCCTGCTACTGTACCGATAGTTTGCAGGTCCCCTGAACCAAGCGTTCCCGTCATGTAAACCGCGCTCTTATCTGCGTTGGTAATCATGATGGTCGGGCTGCTTATCGGTTTGACATCGTAGTAGCTCCCGCTGCCGCTTATTACAAGGGTGGGAAT
>JABMRO010000121.1 GCA_013202635.1 Planctomycetota bacterium | reverse complement strand
GAACAATAGTTGCATGGGGCGGTAATGAGTTCGGCCAGGCAAATCCACCAGACGGCAATCGCTTCGTTGCCATTTCCTCAGGTGAGCAATTTGCCTTAGCCATAAAAGCAGATGGAAGTATTGTAGGCTGGGGTCAGAATGACTATGGACAGGCAAGTCCGCCGGATGGCAACGACTATGTGGCCATAGCTGCCGGCGACACATACAGCCTAGCGCTCAGGTCAGATGGTACACTCATCGCCTGGGGACGTGACGCTTCAGGGCAGAGCAGTCCGCCGGATGGCAATGATTTCATTGCAATTGATGCGGGTATTTCTTGTAATCTCGCACTGAAATCTGACGGTACAGTTATTGCCTGGAATAATTCGACAGCCATTCGAAAGACGGCCCCTGTAGATATGAATGACTACGTCTTGACGGTTGCCGGACTTGGCCATAGCCTCGCATTGACATCAGATGGAAAGATCGTGAGCTGGGGTTTGGATGACTGGGGTGGTTTTGATATACATGGTCTGGCGAGTCCACCCGATGGGAATGATTATATAGACCTTGCGGCCGGAGGTTTTCACAGTTTAGCATTGAAAGCAGACGGCACGATTGTTGGGTGGGGATGGGATAAACACACCCAAGCAAGTCCGCCGGATGGCAATGACTATGTGGCTGTCGCAGCAGGAGGTGGTTATAGCCTGGCCCTGAGGTCGAATGGGACGCTTGTTGGCTGGGGCCTTAACAAAGACGGTCAAGCCGAACCGCCCGATGGGAATGACTTCGTTGCTGTGGTTGCGGGTGGAGGCCATGGCCTCGCATTGAGGTCAGACGGCAGCATTGTGGGGTGGGGGAATAACGATTACGGCCAAGCCGGCCCGCCAGAGGGCAGCGATTTTCTGGCTATTTCAGCCGGACTTGATTATAGTCTTGCATTAAGAACAGACGGCAGCATTATAGGGTGGGGGCGCAACCACTATTATGGTCAGGCCAGTCCGCCAGAGGGAGATGGTTTTATTGCTATTGCCGCAGGTTACTGGCATGCTCTTGCCCTGCATGAGGACGGTACCATCGTAGGCTGGGGTGATAATGATGATGGCAAGGCCGACTCTATTCAGGGAGACAATTACACAGCTATTGCAGCAGGAGGTCATCATAGTCTGGCTCTAAAGACCCGAAAAGGAATCAATGGGATCAGCCCTGACAATTAGTGACCAGCCGGTAGAGAATAATGTACAGCGTGGAGCCTCATGTTGCAGACCAAGGGGGTGACTCTCCGGGGCAAGCTCCGGAGTGATACAATTAGTGCGAACCGAAGGTAGAAATGCTACGTCGAGCCGAAACGCAAGCATCGAATACGGAATCGCGGCTTTGGGGCTTGCTATTTTTCGGCTTTTCTGGTTTATTATTTAGCTATGAAAAGCGAATTATTTAACTTAACAGGTAAAACGGCGCTTGTAACCGGGGGCAGCAGAGGTATCGGCCTTGCGATGGCAAGAAGCCTGGCCGAACACGGAGCCGAGGTTGCAATCATCGCCCGCGGCAAAGAGCAGCTTGAAACAGCAGCCCTTCAAATTCAAACCGATACCGGCAAAAAAGTATCGACCTATCCCTTTGACCTTAGCGATATAAAAGGGATTGAGCCTCTTTTTGAGAAAATTGCCGCCGCGACAAATGGCATTGATATTCTCATTAATTGCGCCGGTACGACTATTCGAGGGCCGAGTGAAGATGTTGACCTTGAGACATGGAACCATGTTATCGAGGTGAATCTTACGGCCACATTCTTAATCTCGCAGGCCTTCTGCCGGAATCGAAGGCAGGTTGAAAAAGCCGGTAAGATTATCAATATCGGCTCGCTTACATGCCACGGGGCCAGGCCTACAACAGCGGCGTATGCAAGCAGTAAGGGCGGGCTGCTTATGCTGACAAAAACATTGGCCGTGGAGTGGGCAAAATATAATATCAACGTAAACGCCATCGGGCCGGGCTATATAGCGACAGAACTTACCGAGCCGCTGTGGACTAATGATGAGTTCAATGAGTGGGTGCTTGCCAAGACGCCGCTTGGGCGATGGGGGAAGCCCGAGGACCTTGCGGGAACGGCTGTTATGTTAGCCTCAAAGGCGGGGGATTTTATTACCGGGCAAATCATCTATGTCGATGGCGGCTGGCTGGCTTTGCTTTAGATTTCTACGCTCTTTTTTTAGAAAACCACAAAACACATTTTAAGGAGAAAAGCGATGATTAGAATTCGTCAAAAAGGTGCCGTATCAGTCTTTGTGCGTATTATCGTCTGTGGAGTTATTATCGCGAATGTCTTCGGCTGTAGCTCCATCATCAAATCGAATCAGCCCGAGCGAACAGTGTGGCTGTCATCACTGAATCTGGAAAAGATGACGTCCGGCTGGAGCACACCCAAAAAAGACAAGTCAATTCAGAGCAAACCGCTACGCATCGGCGGCATTCAGTTTGAAAACGGCGTAGGCACACACGCCAACAGTGTGATGCACGTGGACCTTAAAGGTTCCTGCCGGAGATTCTCCGCCTATGTCGGAGTCGATGACGAAGTTGAGGGCAAAGCAGGCAGTGTACGCTTCAAGATATACGCAGACGGAAAACGCTTATATGACAGCGGTGTTATCAAGGCCGGTGAAAAACCACGGGAAGTAAATGTGGACCTGGCTGGCTGCAAAATAATTAAGCTGGTAGTCGATGCAGCGGGAGATAGCACAAGTCATGACCATGCAAACTGGGCACAGGCGGCTTTCATCGTTGCCGGGAAAGACCCCGAAGCGATTGATGCGCCAGTCATTAAAGAGAAAAAGGTAATACTTACACCCAAGCCCGGCCCGCTGCCGCGTATAAACGGGCCGAAGGTCTATGGCTGCCGAGCGGGCAGGCCGTTCATTTACCGCATACCCTGTACCGGCAAAAGACCGATTAATTTCAGTGCAGAGAACCTGCCCGAAACTTTATATTTAGATTCAGATACCGGCATCATCAGAGGCACCGCCCCTGAGCAGCGAGGTGAATATGCTGTTAAACTCAAAGCTGCCAACAGCCGCGGCTCAATGCAGCAGGCTTTCAAAATTGTCGTCGGGGACACACTCGCTGTTACACCGCCGATGGGCTGGAATAGCTGGTACATCCACTACGCCCGGGTAACAGATGGGCACATGCGGAGAGCAGCCGATGCTATGATAGATTCAGGGATGGCGGACTTCGGCTATCAGTACGTCAATATCGACGACTGCTGGATGGTTGAGCCGAATGATGAGGATCCGATGAGAGCCGGTGAAATTCGCGATGCCGACGGCGCGATTAATTCCAACGCATACTTTCCCGATATGAAGGCACTGGCGGACTACATCCACTATAAAGGGCTCAAGGCCGGGCTTTATACTTCACCGGGCCCGACAACATGCCAGAGGTACACAGGCACGTATCAGCATGAGCAGATTGATGCGGAAAAGTTTGCTGAGTGGGGCTTTGACTTTTTGAAATATGACTGGTGCTCCTACGGCCGTGTCGCAGACGGCGAGGGCCTCGAACGGATGCAGAAGCCGTATCGCAAGATGGGCGATATCCTCGTGAATCTCGACCGTGACATCGTCTTTAATCTCTGCCAATATGGTATGGGCAATGTATGGGAATGGGCCGGTTCGGTGGCAGGTAACTGCTGGCGGACAACGGGCGATTTAGGCCTTGCAAGAGGGGCCGAACTGCCGGGATTCTATCACATCGGCCTTAGCAACGCCAAGCACTGGGAATATGCCAAACCGGGCCAATGGAACGACCCTGATTATATCCTTATCGGCTGGGTCGGCAACGCCCACAAGCAGGCCGTAGGAACACTCACCACCCTAACGCCCAACGAGCAGTATTCTTATATGTCTATGTGGTGTCTGATGGCAGCCCCTTTGATATTCTCCGGCGATATGGAAAAGCTCGACGAGTTTACGCTCAATATCCTTTGCAACGCCGAGGTCATAGGGATTAACCAGGATCCGCTCGGCAAACAGGGCCCTATTATCGAAGAAACAGAAGACTATTTTATTATGGCCAAGGATATGGAAGACGGCTCGAAGGCCCTCGGCCTGTTCAATACCGCCGAAATCCAAACTGAAATAGCAGTCTCATGGAAAGACCTCGGCATTACAGGCCCGCAGAGAGTACGCGACCTCTGGCGCCAAAAAGACTTAGGCACTTATAAGAATCAGTTCAAGGCCACAGTACCAAGGCACGGCGTCGTGTTCGTGCGTTTGTTTCCAAAGTAAACGATAACACAATTAAATGACAAATCCAATGGGGCATGTTACTGGTTTTTGTGGTCAGACATGAACACCGACAACAAAAAAAACGGGACTGAAGATCGAAATGGTTTTTTGGAGTTTAGGAAAAAGACATATAATAGATGAATAAAATTTGTATGCATACAAATAAGGAACCATGGCTCGCTGGAAGTCTCTCTTGGCTCCTTCCAGGTATGGGACACATCTATTCTAAAAGCTTTGGCCGTGGAATTTGCCTGATTATCCTTGCTGGATTTCTTCATGTGTTTTGTATAGCGTCTTTGATCTCAACGCGAACATCGCTGTTTTTGCCTATATTGCTAAATCTATGTGGTATCATAATCCTTCCAATATATGCGTCTCCGGATGCATATAGATTAACAAGAAGACGTAACACAGAAGATTTCGAGATAGAACGAACTCTTGGCAAGGACCCCTGGCTGGCGGTCTTTTTAAGTGTGGTTCTGCCCGGCCTGGGTCACATTTATATACGCAAACGTATTGTCGGCATCCTATTACTTTTGAGCTTCTTTGTGATCTATGTAATATCCCAAAGGAATTATTATGCCCTGTTCGCTGCTCTCATACTCCCGACAGTTGCCTCTGTCCATGCCTATGGCCCATGGAAGCTTCGTAAAGTCAAGCTGAAACATCCCTTGATCCTGTTCGTCATTTTGCTTCTTTGTGCAGGCTTTCTTAAGAGGATTTTGATACCGCTGGCAGAAGGCCAGTTCTTCGTACAGCCTTACGTTCCTCTGGTGGGCCCAAGCATGGAACCAACAATCCTAGATGGATCCCGTATTGTTATTGACAAGCTTACATATAGCTGGAAGGTTCCTGCAATTGGCGACATCGTCCGGATTGTTCCTCCAGAAAATGTTCCCTCCGATTATGCGCGTTCCACAATCAAACGCATTGTTGCCGTAGGCGGGGAAACGGTACAGGTACGTAGTAAAGATGATGTTTATGTGGATGGTAAGAAGAGGGAAGTGAGGGGTGGTGCGCGTCGCCGAGCACGTCCTCGATCAAGCCCACCCATAGACTTCTCTGGCAGATATAACCCCTATCTTGCTTACGGTGTTCATGAGCCATATCGTATTCCTGAAGGGCACTATTTTGTTTTGGGTGATAATCGCCGTTATAGTGTTGACAGTCGATTTTTTGGAGCTATTCCAAGAGAAAACATTACGGGCAAAGTTATCAAAATCGCCTGGCCCCCTCGACGTATGGGAGTAGTACGGTAACAGACTGTTCAAGTGAGAGTAATAAGCTTGTGTTTAGGTCAATTCTTTGATAACATATCACAAAATACTTAGAAGCTGTGCTGTTAAGATTTGCTGCTTATGTTGAAGGAGGCATTTGTTATGAAGACCCGTCGATTCAGGAAATTAGCAGTTGTTGGCATACTGCTCGCAGGTTTAGTACTTTGTTCTTATCCCTTAATGCAGGCCGAGGGTGCGGTCGGTTCCGGAAAGAAGCTGGTACTCGATGCACGCTCTCACAAGCCGCTATCCGACGGGACGGGACGATTCAGGGTCGTGCAAAATAAGCTCGAATGGGACCTGAAGCAGACCGCTATTATTATCTGCGATATGTGGGACCAGCACTGGTGCAAGGGGGCGACCAGCAGGGTTGGGGAGCTTGCGCCGCGGATGAACAGGATTGTTCGCAGAGCAAGAAATAGAGGTGTTCTCATAATTCATGCACCAAGCGGTACGGTCGATTTTTACAAGGACCATCCGGGGCGGAAGATTGCAAAAGACGCGCCAAAGGCAGCGAACCTGCCGGGGGATATCAGTAAATGGCGTAACTGGATTGATGACAATGAAGAAACGTTAGGATACCCCATCGACCATTCGGACGGTGGTTGTGATTGTCAGCCGCAGTGCAAGCAGCGTTCGGCGTGGAGCAAGCAGGTAGGAACAATCGAGATTCGCAATCAGGATGCCATAAGCGATTCGGGAGTGGAAATCTGGAATCTGTTAGAGCAGCGGGATATTGAGAACGTTATCATTATGGGCGTGCATACCAATATGTGCGTACTCGGGCGGCCATTCGGGCTGCGGAATATGGCAAGGTACGGCAAGAACGTTGTGCTGATGCGCGATATGACCGATACGATGTACAACTCAAGGATGCGTCCGGTTGTGAGCCACTTTACGGGAACGGACCTGGTCGTCGAGCATGTAGAAAAGTATGTGTGCCCGACTGTAACTTCAACCGTGATTACGGGGCGGCCTCAGTTCTGTTTTAAGAATGATAAGCGGCCGCGTGTGGTTTTTATTTCGGCTGAAAGCGAATATGGGTCAGCCGAAACTTTGCCGGAGTTTGCAAACGAGCTTAAAACAAAATACGGTATGTACTGCGAGGTGCTCCAGGGCAGCACGAACAAGAAAGACGAAGGACGACACTACATTGCCGGTATGGAGGCGTTGACCAATGCGGATTTAGCGGTGCTGTTCGCACGACGCAGGGCATTGACGGCCGAGCAAATGAAGTATTTTCGTCAATATATGAAAAGCGGCAGGCCGTTAATAGGGTTGCGGACCGCCAGTCATGCGTTCGATACCCGCGGCAATGCGCCGTCAGGCTACGCCGAATGGCAGAAGCTCGACCCCGAGGTATTAGGGGGAAACTATCACGGCCATCACGGCAGCGGACCAAAGTGCGCCGTTACGACAGCCGCCAAGGCCAAAAGTCATCCGATACTGGCCGGGGTGAAAATGCCGTTTACAAGCGATGGTTCACTATACGAGGTACGCCCTCTTGCCAAATCAACAACGCGGCTGCTGATTGGCACGATTCCCGACAAGGAGCCCGAGCCTGTAGCCTGGACCAACAGGTACAAAAGGTCACGAATTTTCTATACCTCATTGGGTCATCCGGACGATCTTAACAATCCTCAGTTTCGCAAGATGCTTATCAACGCGGTGTTCTGGGCACTGAACAGACCGGTTCCCAAACCAAAATAGATAAAATACCAGCCGGCCAAGTATATTTTTAAGTTATATCGATTTGCCTGGGGGAAAATACCGGCAGACCAGCCTGCCAATAACGTATGCGGAGAATCCCTGCGAGCATACAGCATCAGGAAACTTATAGGGAACCTCTAAAAATTCATTTTTACTGCGAACGGCTGCAATCTCCACCGGCGGCGTTGTCAGG
>JABMRO010000120.1 GCA_013202635.1 Planctomycetota bacterium | reverse complement strand
GACCGCTGCGAAGAGCTATCGAACATTATATAGAGGACCCGATTTCGGAATCCGTATTGTCAGGCGAATTCAAGGGTAAAAACCTTATAAAAATTGACGTGCAGGACGAAGAACACCTGAAATTTGAAGGTTTCGAGGTAAAAGAACGGAAGAAAAGTGAACCTGCCGTTGCAAAATCAAAGTAGCAATGGGATAGTTGCTGATTTTATATCCTGGTTACCTTGATGCTGTCGTCTCGTAATTGCTGAGAAACTAATACAGCCAAAATAATCTCTTTAAAATCATCAGCTTTCATTCACGACTTTACCTTAACCACGCCGTTTTGAATTTGTATTTCACCTCCGGCGAACAGACTTATCGCCTGCGGGTATGCTATACATTCCTGCTCAAAGACTCTGGCTGCAAGAGTGTCAGGAGTGTCATCACCTTTAACCTGACAGTTTCTCTGGACGATGATTGGCCCTTTATCATATTCGTTCGTGCAAAAATGAACCGTACAGCCGCTTATTTTGCAGCCTGATTTTAATACGGCCTCATGGACGTGATGTCCCCACATACCCTGTCCGCCAAAGCTCGGCAGCAAAGCCGGATGTATGTTCATTACACGATTTTCGTACCGGTCGGGTATTTTCCACAGGCAAAGCCAGCCGCCCTGGATGATAAGGTCAACATTTGCGGCTACAAGCTCTTCTTCGATACGTTTGCTGAATTCATCGATGTCGGGGTGGTCTTTTCTGCGGATTATTTTTACGTCAAGTCCGGCTTTTTTCGCTCTCTTGACGCCGGCTACTGTTGAGCGTGAACTTATAACTATGCCGACCTCGGCATTCAATTTGCCCTGCTTGATATATTCGAGGATATTTATCAATGTTGTGCCGCCGCCGCTGATTAGCACGCCGAGCCGAATCGCCTTTTGGTTTTGTGGGACGGGTTCCGGTTCGCATTCGATATCGTCTCTGAGGTCTAAGGCCTGGTTTACAAGCTTGTCGGCTTGTTGGTTTTTCTCTCTGGGAATGTGACGAACCTGCCAGCTTTTGAACCCGTCGAGCAAGTTAACTGCCTTCTGGAAAAGGGGCCTGATGTTCTCGCTCTTCACTTTGTATTGGCCGTTAATCTGTCTGACAAGCAGTTGGCTATCACTGAAAACCGTGAGCTGTTCGGCGCCGATTTGTTTTGCAGCTTCGAGAGCCTTTAAGAAGCCGGTATATTCGGCTATGTTATTTGTAGCCTTCCCTAAGAAAAAACCCTTTGCCTGAAGCTGAGTACCGCAAGAGTCCGCGAGAGTGAAACCGGCAGCGGCCGGGCCCGGATTGCCTCTGCTGCCACCATCTATATAAGCAATTATCTTCTCAGGCAACGTATCAGCTCCTTAAAACAAAACTAAAGCTCTCGATTCGCTCTGTCATCCTTCAAAAGCAGGAATCCATACTACTGCTACGGTTTGCCGGATTCCTGTTCCTTCGACCCTGCTCAGGACAGGTTTCACAGGAATGACATGTCACGTTTTGCCAAAACAAAAAAATATAATCAAGAATTCAAAACTTATTTCCGGCACCTGTTGAGCTGCGGTTATCACCTGATGGGTCCGGGATAAGCTGTGGTCTTGCGGTTTTAATTTTTGGTTTCTAACTTCCCAGCAAATCGCCAAGGACAAGTATCCTCGTACAATTAGGACAGCGGATTATATCGTCCTTGGTCATCAGCAGATTAACACACTCAGCAGTGAGGCCCATAAAACAGCCACCACAGCTATATGCCCCCTTTTTGCCGCCCTGCTGTTCAATCGATGCAACTGCCTGGCCATCGTACGTTTCGGTAACGCGTTTGAATATCTCCAGAGGTTTGCCGGGTATATCCTGTGCAACCTTGTCCCATTCAGCCTGAATTTTGTCTATCTCGGTCTGGTATTTGCCCGCTAACACCTCGGATTCGGTTCGGAGCTGCTCGAGACGCTGCTTTTGCTCATCTATCTGGTTTTTTATTTCTTC
The DNA here is from genome assembly GCA_013202635.1 of Planctomycetota bacterium. Taxonomy (GTDB): domain Bacteria; phylum Planctomycetota; class Phycisphaerae; order Sedimentisphaerales; family Anaerobacaceae; genus NIOZ-UU13. The sequence goes on along the minus strand of JABMRO010000120.1, from coordinate 8,642 downwards.
ACATTCGGTTTCGTCGGCCTCAATATTTTTCAGCAATTCCAGACTTTGTGTTTCTATCTTGGAATTGTCGGCTTTGGTTGTGTTGAGCTGAGTTAGAACTGCGGCGTACTCTTTGTTTGTTTTTGCGCCGTTGAGGGCGGCTCTTAACCTGGCTATTGATTCATCTCTGGACTTGAGCTCCAATTCAAGACGGTCGAACTGGACCCTACTCAACTGAAGCTCCTCTTTTTTGGCTTCAAGGGCGTTTTGGAGGCTCCTGATTTGATTTTCCTGAATTATCACATTTCTTCTACACCTTGTAAGCTTTGTCTTTTCAATCCGCAGACGATTTTCAACGCTTTGAAGTTTTATCAACCCATTCAATACAGGTCCCATTTATGCTCCTTTATGACGACCCTCGAAATCATTAGCACTTTATTATCTTCAATAATGTTTTATCTGCAACAAAAAAATATTTCTGTTTTATCTTTTATCGCGGCTGGCTGTATAATTGGCTTACTATGAAAGATCTTTTGAAAAAACTCATTAACGCTGAAAGCACGCTGGAGAAAGGTGAATTAGCCTCAGCGGAAGTACTTTCAGATGAGTTCGGCAAATCAGGGATAGATTGCCGGATAGACACATGGGACCAAACCAGAGCGAATATTATAGCACAGGTAAAGTCCGGCGGGCGTAAGGGGGCACTGTTATTTGCCTGTCATCTTGATGTTGTCGGGCCGGGCGAAGCGAAGTGGGAAAAACCCGCTTTTGAGGCGACTGAAAACGGAGGCAAAATTTACGGCAGGGGTTCAGTGGATATGAAAGGCGGCACCGCCGCGGCCGTTACCGCTATCAGGCAAATTATCGATTCCGGCATAAAATTACAGGGCGATATTATATTTACAGCCGTCGCGGGCGAAGAAACCGATAGTTGCGGCGCGAAAAGATTTATTAATAACCATGACCGGCGGCCTGACTTTCTCGGAATAGTTATTCCCGAGCCTACGGATTTTTCGATTGTTACGGCGCATCGCGGAATGCTGTGGCTCGAAATTACAACCACAGGCAAGGCCGCTCATGGCTCGACACCACAATTAGGTGTAAATGCAATAAATTCAATGAGATTGGTTCTGGATGAGCTGGAAAATTATGAAATCCCCGCCGAGCCCCATAAGCTCCTGGATGAGTGTTCTATGAGTATTAATACCATTAAAGCAGGCAAAGCACTTAACGTTGTGCCGGATAAATGCAGCATCGGAGTTGACATTCGCACTTTACCGGAACAAAACCATCAGGATATTATTTCTGATTTGGAAACAATCTTCGCTAAGTTAAAATCCGGGAATCCCCAATTCGACGCAGAGGTCGGCGTGATACGCCATGTACAGCCATTAGAGACCGATTGTGGCTGCGATTTTGTTAAGGAGTTTTGTTCGGCTGTTGGAATCAATGAAACCGTGGCTGTTGGTTTTACAACCGACGGCCCTTACTTTACCTCATTGGATGCACCGGTCTTAATCTTTGGCCCGGGCAAACCACAACTCTGCCACAAACCAAACGAATATATTGAACTCAACGATATGGAAAAGGCGGTTGAACATTATAAAAATATCATTTTGAAATTCCTGTCCTGACTTTCCCCCGAAGTCTTTCCTCGTTCAGTAAGATAAAGTGAAAAGTGGCTTGATGCCCACTAAGTCAATGGCAAACCTAAAGAACCCGTAATTTTCGGTAATTATAAACATTAGTATTTCTTGACTTTTAGGGCGGTCACAGGTAATCTATTTGCGAACAAGATTTAGCATTAAAGATAAAAGATAGCAGAGAGCTTATGAAGGAAGTCAAGGATACACAGGAGAAATTCGAGGATATGCATATCCTCGATGAGTTAAAGAATTCATACCTTAACTACGCGATGAGTGTGATAGTTTCGCGCGCTTTGCCGGACGTTCGTGACGGTCTGAAGCCTTCGCAAAGGCGAATACTTGTTGCGATGAATGATTTGAACCTCGGGCCGCGAAGCAAGCACCGTAAGTGCGCCAAAATCGTCGGAGACACCGGCGGCAACTATCACCCTCACGGTGATCAGGCCACGTATGGAACATTAGTTCGTTTAGGTCAGGAATGGAATATGCGGTATCCGCTTATTGACCCGCAGGGCAACTTCGGAAGTATCGATTCAGACCCACCGGCGGCTATGCGATATACCGAGGCAAGAATGGCGGCACCGGCTGTGGACATGCTCGAAGATATTAAGCTGGACAGCGTCGATTTTGTGCCTAACTATGATGAGACGCGCAAGGAACCAACCGTTCTGCCCTCAAAATTCCCGAACCTTTTAGTTAACGGCTCTACCGGAATCGCGGTCGGAATGGCCACCAACATCTCACCTCACAATATTACCGAGGTCTGTAACGCCCTGCTTTTAGTCATTGATGACCCAAATTGCGGATTCAAGGATATTATCAAATGTCTTCCCGGCCCAGATTTTCCAACAGGCGGAATTATTTGCGGCAGAAAAGGCATCATTGAAGCCTACACTACCGGTCGCGGTCATTTGACGGTGCGGGGCAAAGTAGATATCGAAACAACCAAAAAAGGCAGAGAAAGAATCGTAATAACCGAAATACCCTATATGGTCGTCAAGACCACGATTGTTTCGAAGATTGCAGCTTGCGTCCACAATAATACGATTCCGGAAATAAGCGACATAAGGGACGAATCAGACCGTAAGGGATTGCGGATTGTCGTGGACCTGAAAAGAGACGCCGATGTCGATGTCGTACTGAACAAGCTGTACCGCTATACTTCTTTGCAGGGCACTTTTGCAATCGCCAATATCGCGCTGGTTAATAACAGGCCTGAAACCCTCAATATAAGAGAGATGCTCGACTGCTTCATTGACCATCGCAAGATCGTCATCCGCAGACGGACCAAATTCCTGCTGAAAAGATGCAGGAACAGAGCCCATATTCTCGAAGGTCTTATCCTGGCTGTTAGTGATATTGATGAAATCATCGAGCTGATAAAAAAGTCACCCGATACTCCGGCCGCAAAGCTGAATCTTATGAAAAAGCCCCTGCGGCTGGCTGAGGTGGCCACGCTGGAGAAAATCCTGCCGAAGGCTTTTATTAAGGAAAAAAGCACAGGCGAACATTTTCTCACCGGCCCGCAGGCCGATGCGATTTTGACAATGCAGCTGCAAAGACTGACCGGTCTGGAGATGGAAAAATTAGCCAAAGAGTACGCTGGCCTGACCGAGCAGATAGAGGGTTACGAGGCGGTATTGGCAGGCGAGAAGATTTTGCTGGATATCATTCGCGAAGACATCTACGAAATAAAGGAAAAATACGGCAATGCCAGACGGACAAAAATTGCAGCCAGGGTCGAACAGCTCGATATGGAAGATTTGATTGCCGAAGAGGAAGTTATCGTTACGGTCAGTCACAGCGGATACGTTAAGCGGCTGCCGATTGATACATACCGCAAGCAGGGCAGAGGCGGTAGAGGAATCATCGGCTCGGTTACAAAAGAAGGAGATTTTATAGAGCATCTGTTCATCGCCTCGACGCATGATTATCTGCTTATCTTCACTAATCGCGGCAAGTGCTATTGGCTTAAGGTATATGATGTCCCGAGTATGTCCAGGCAGAGCAAGGGCAGGAATATCGTCAACCTGCTGAATCTGGGAACCCAAAAGGTAGCCTCGATAATTAACGTCAGCAGTTTTGCCGACGACGAGCAGGAGGGTGCCAAGCAGCGGCAGCTCGTTATGGCAACAAAAAATGGTATTGTAAAAAAGACGAGACTGTCCGCTTACAGCAACCCGAGACAGACCGGTGTGATTGCCATAAATCTCGACCCAACCGACGACTTAATCGACGTTGCACTAACCACGGGAGATGACGACATAGTACTGGGAACGAGTGACGGCATGACAATACGATTTGACGAAAATCAGGTTCGTTCAATGGGCCGGGCATCGCGAGGGGTCAGAGGTATCAAGCTGCGAACCGAAGACGCTGTAGTCGGTATGGTGATTGTCGAAGAAAAAGCCGCTTTGTTTACACTTTGCGAAAATGGATACGGCAAGCGAACGGGCCTTGAGAATTACAGGCCGCAGAGCCGGGGGGGAGTCGGTCTGAAAAATATAAAAACATCCACTCGAAACGGCAAAGTCGTTGCACTCAAAGCCGTCCACAACAAGGATGATTTAATGATGATAACGGCCAACGGAATGATTATTCGCACCGGACTCGACCAAATACGTTCTATCGGCAGAAACACACAGGGTGTGCGTTTAATCAAGCTCAAACCCGGTGATAAACTCGTTGCAGGCGAAAAGATAATTGCCGAAGATGCGAACAATTCGAAAGGCAACTCCGGCAATGATAAATCACAGGCAAAACCAAAAGCTAACAACAAGAAGAACAGTAACAAAAAACACAAATCGAAGTAACATTTCAACACATTTTGATACTTAAGTTTTTATGGATGAGTTGATTTACATAATTGCGGGCAAAGAAGATTCTCTCGTCAATGCTCATTGCCGGGAGCTTCTGGATAAGCTTCTGGAGCCGTCACAAAGGGCAACAGGACTTTTTGACGCAGAGGCTGCTTCGGTCCCGGTTTCAGATGTTCTGGATGAGTTGAGAACGTCCCCGTTTTTGACTGACAAGCGAGTTGTTCTTGTTAAAGGCGCAGATAGTTTTATATCTGATAACCGCCCACTGCTTGAGAAGTATTTTGATAATCCCTGCCCTACGGGACGACTTATATTTACCGTAAGAACATGGGCTGCCCAAACCAAACTGGCCAAGAAACTGGTTAAGGCGGGCAAGTTGATTAAAGTTACTCAACCGAAACGCAGTGAACTGCCGCACCGGCTGATAAAATATGCAGGCGACGCACACGACAAAAAGCTGGCAAAGGATGCTGCCGCACTTTTAATCGAACTTACCGGAGACGAGCTGCCGCGACTGTACAGCGAAATCGACAAACTGGCCTTGTTCGCAGATACCGAAAAGGTTATAACAACCAAACATATAGAATCACTCATCGGCCATAATCGCTTATTCAATGCCTTTGCGGTTATTGATGCCATTATCGCGGGAAATGTCGGGATGGCCGTCGAGCGATTGAGGGGCATGTTCGCACAGGACAAATCAGCCGAATTTTCTGTGGTCGGTGCTTTTGCTTACCATTTCCGCAGGATGTTCAATGCTAAAGTGCTGCTTAAAAAGGGTGTTCGGCAAAAGGATATTACGGACAAATTTCGATTATGGAGCCACAAAGACAAATTCTTTGCACAGCTTCGGCAAATGAGCTTAAAGCAAATCGGCGGGCACCTTCAGCAATTGGCCGAGACCGATTACGCCATCAAGACCGGCCAGACCAAGGCACCTGTTGCAATGGAGCAATTCGTATTAAAGTTATCCACCCGCTAAAAAAGCAAATCTCTTTTCTTGCTGTTGAAAAAATAACATTTAAAACATGAAACATCACTTAAATAGAGCAAAACAATATAGTAACGCGATTAGAAGTAATCGAAATCATACAAGATTAATTGCCAAAAAACTCGCAGATATCATTGAGAAAATCGAAGGGCAAAATCTTTAAAATAAGATATTGCCCTTAGACCTCGAAAATTTTATTTCATCAAGCCACCTGTCCGATTCGGATTTGCTATAGCCTAAAAAGGCGCTTTCTTTGTCGTGGTTGTTAAAAGATTGGCGGGCTTGCTGCTTATTCATATTGGCGTAACAATAGACACAGCCGTGCGGGCAGGTGTCATAAGTTCCAATGTCCGTACTTGCCGTACAGCCGCATTCTTTCCGAGTAGGTTTATCTTTGTACCGGAGGCCATCAGTAAAGAACAAGCTCTCAATAATACCGCCATCGATACAATGGGCTTTGTTGATGTTGCCGTTTACTAAATAATCACCACAGCAGGAGAACATCCGGATTCCGTAACGCCCTGCAACAGCCGCCAGGTCATTTGCCAATTCGACCTTACAATCTTCGCTGCAATCTGTAATTCTCATGCCCTTTGTCCTTTCAAGCTCCTGGAAGTTACGTTTTACTTTACTGTATTGCGTTACAAAGCTGAAATAACAACGTTCTACATATCCGGCAAATTCAGATGCGAGTTCTTCAAAGGCCCTGATGTAAAAATCGCGGTCATAAGTGCCGGAGATAATAATCGGGTCAAATCGCCAGTTTATATGGCGCGGCGAATACATTTTGCTGAGTTGCTTAAGAGCATCAACCGCGGCTTCTTTCTCTACGTCATTTTCGAACAGATCGGGCAGAGCGGTGATTGTGTAGTTAAAATAGAATTTGTAGCCTGACTCTTCAATGATTCTGAGATTGTCAATGAAGGGGCTGAAATTCTTGGACCAGAACACAAAGCAAATAACGTCCTGCGGCCTGAGTGATACTATATATTTTTTGCCGCCGAACGGATTGACCACGCCGGTGAAACCTTCTTTTAGCCGGCGCATAAACCAATCACCGTAAAAAGCTGGTATATCGGTTCTGCGTGATACTGAAATAATCCTCTTCATCTCTGGCCAATCTCAAAACGGGATTTGCTTTTCCTCTCGAAAATAAGAATACCGAAAAGTCAGAATTCGAGTCAATCCTCTTATGTACTATATAAAACAAGGATTTTGAACGCAAGAGTTTTCTCTGTTCTGCAAGAAAGCCTTTTGGGCCGCACCTGAGCTTGCTCCATAACTGTATATAAAACAAATATTTAAGGCTGTGCGTTCAATAAATCCTCAAGAAATTACAACAATATTTACGATAAATTCATTGACTTTTGGCGTTTAATCTAATAAAATTCTCAAAATTGGGAATATTTTTTGTTTGTAATGGAGGACGCAGGTGTGAAAACAAAATACACGATGACTTGTCAAGTTTAGACCAAAATACCGATAATATAATCAGGCTCAAATTTAGAATTTATGATATTATATTCCGTAGTCAAATTGAAAAGGAGAAAAATTATGACAAGACGAATTTTTTGTAAGGTACTCTTAGTAGTTGTCGCTGTTTTCGGACTGCTGGTTCTTTCGAGCGTCCTATCAGCCCAGGGGCGCAGCGAAGACGCCTTTGAACGCGTCAGAGATGTCCAGGAAAGGAACACCGACCGCCTTCTGGCGATGGATGGAGTCGAGGGTACAGCCATTGGGTACAATCAGAACGATCGGCTGGCAATCAAAGTCTTTACAGCCGGCCCGGGAGTTCGCGGTATTCCTCAAACGCTCGACGGCGTCCCGGTCCAGGTCGTAGTCACGGGGAAATTCTACGCATTACCGAAACCCCCCAGCCCCCCTGGTCAGGATAAGAAAGATCCGCCTCCGACGGCCCCGACTGGTCTAACGGCAATGGCTGTTAGCGACACTGTGATAGACTTGGTCTGGGATGATAACACGGACTCGGACCTGGCGAGCTACAAAGTGTACCGTTCCAACACCTCCGGTTCGTATGGTGAGCCGATAGCTTCCGTGGACAAATCGGATAGTAGATACTCTGATACCGTTGGGGCAACCTCGCCGATTTACTACTACGTAGTGACGGCTGTAGATTTGGCAGAGCATGAGTCAGATTACTCCAACGAGGCCTGGGCCACAACAGACCCTGGATATGAGCCTCCTGTCGAAGACCCTATCGGGCCTCGACCAGCTCCCATTGGTGTTTCAACAGGCCATCCTGATATCACGGCCGGAACGATTGGGTGCAGGGTTAAAGACTCAGCCGGTAATGTCTATGCCCTGAGCAACAATCATGTGTATGCCGATGAGAACAAAGCCTCCATAGGCGATAACGTGCTACAACCAGGTCCGTATGATGGTGGAGAAGATCCACGTGATGCTATTGGCACACTCTCTGATTTTGAGACGATAATGTTCCTAACAGGTTCTGAACCTGAACCTACCAACACAATCGATGCAGCCATTGCACTGACGACCACCGATAAGCTCGGCAATGCCACACCGGGCGACGAGTATACGCCAAGCTCAACTATCTTCGAAGGCGAGTTGTTGGGCTTGAGCGTCCAGAAATACGGCAGGACAACTGGATTGACAAAAGGAAAAGTCAGCGGGGTTAACACCACTGTGAATGTTATTTATGGCTCTGGCACGGCACGCTTTGTGAATCAGATATTGATAATGCCAGATAGAGGCTGGTTTAGCAAAGGGGGCGACTCAGGTTCGCTGATTGTTACACAAGATGACAACAGTCCCGTCGGGTTACTTTTTGCTGGAGGAGGACGTCTCACTATCGCCAATCCGATTGACGCTGTACTCGACAGATTTGTTGTTTCCGTCGATGGCGAATAGCACGACGTAAAAAGTCTCTGAGGCGCTGGCGTTATTGTTCCTCAGGGGATACAGAACGAAATATTAGTTTACTTTTGCTAAGAGCCAAGAGAACAGAGACCTGTCAATGGCCAGGTGGATTACAATTGTTTTGCTGAATATTGGTGCTATAAGCGCAGCCGGTAATCTTACCGGCTGTTCTTGTACCGGTCCAAGCGGTCTTGAGAAAGGACAGTCTATGCCGGAGCGAACTATCAAGCAGGTGCAGGAAGAACACACGGATGAATGGATGGCGATTTCGGGAGTCGAGGGTATGGCGATCGGCTTATTCAAAGG
>JABMRO010000119.1 GCA_013202635.1 Planctomycetota bacterium | reverse complement strand
TCATATGACATTATCGTAAACAAGCACAAAGGCAAGCTCCTCGTTGACAGTACAGTAGGCGAGGGCACGAAATTCACAATAAAGGTTCCAATTGGCACGAAAGAAAATAATGAAAAGGAGAAAATGAACGATGGAAAAGAGAGCAGTATTATTTGTGGACGATGAGGAAAAGGTGCTGACGTCTCTAAAAAGAGGCCTTCTGGGTGAACCATACGAAACCCTCTTTGCAAATAGCGGAAAAGAGGCGCTTGAAATCCTCCAGCGGAATGAAGTGCATGTTATCGTAACCGATATGCGTATGCCCAAGATGGACGGGCTTGAGCTTCTCAGGACTGTCAAAGAAGAATATCCTCACATCATCAGGATTGTTCTTTCGGGATATGCCGATATAGATACGCTGCTGGGGGCGATCAACCAGGGAGAAATTTTCAGGTTTATCCCCAAGCCGTGGAAATCAAACGAAGAGCTTAAAACGATTATTCGACAGGCGGTAGAGTATTATGACCTCCATAGCGAGCGCGAAATGCTGATGCGCTTCGTTGAACAAATAGTCGATGGAACCGAACCTGAAGAAGCAAATTTTCGGCTCGTCAAAGCAATAATTTCAAAGCAAAAAAAACATTTATACGAGTGGAGCAAAAAATGTAATTCGGTTCCACTTAGCTCGCAATGAAGCTTTCGATTAGCAGGCAAAATGTAAACGGCGCTGATTTTGCAATACAATAGACCCACGTTTCACGAGCGGCGCGAGCGCTGGTTCGCATCCGTCCCCAGCGAACTTTTAACACTAAAAAAGACAAAAGCTAAAAGACCATAGCCGCATAGCCTACACTGTCGGCGCTGGTGGTGTTCATATTGCGGAGCATTACCTCGTTACTGTTGGTATGAGCAAGCAGCAAGCCTCGCTCAGAGCCGAGTTTTTTTGCCGCCGCGATTGTCGCTGCTGCGGCGCCTGGGCCGCAGGCATTACAGTTCTCAGCGGAGTCGGCAAGCAAACGTTCCGGCTCAAGCTTCAATGCCAAATCAATAAACTTCCGGTCATTAACACTATCAGCCCATTTCAAAGCGTCTTCACTTACGCCCATCGGCGTAAAGCCATAGCGCGGGCCGTAATGTGTCAAATCGGTCGAACCGATGCAGACGATTTTCTTTCGCTCATCTTTGCTGATAACGTTACCGACAGACGTACCCAATGTAACGGCCTGTTCTCTCGGCGGGACTATAATTGGTAATATCTTCGAACCGGGGAAAAGATACTGAATAAACGGGATCTGCACTTCAATACTATGTTCGGCCCTGTGGGCGTTCAGGTCGCTTACGGCCGGGCCGGCACTCAATACGTTATCAGCCAGCTCATCATCAATGAAAACCTCCCCGAGCGGTGTTATCCAGCTGCCCCTGTTATAGACAGCCGGCGCCTGGCCAAAGTAACCGTGGGCGGCCCCGAATATTACGAAGGTATGGACCTTTTCGTGCTGCTGCTTTATGGCTGAGAAAACCAGCACAGCCAGATTGCCGCTGAAAGTCCAGCCTGCATGTGGAACAATGCCCGCTACTATCGTTTCAGGTAATGACTCGGCTAAAGTTCCTGCATCGCGACAGTTGTTGATTTCGTCTATACAGGAATCGTGCTGGCCCGGATAAAACTGACCTGCAACAATCGGTTTTCTTGTTTGCATTTTCGGCACCCCTTTTACTGATGCTCGAGTTTTATTTCAGATGTACATTCGGCTACAAAAATCCGCCCCGTTATCGGTGCTCGCTATTTGAACTTGCATTTGGAGCGTCTGGCCGTTACTATTACCGCATAATTTGAACTCTGTAATATTGTAACCTTTTAAGAAGAGAAAACAATATGGTATCTGAAAAAACAACTCCCGTGGCGGTGGTTATGGGTTCGGACAGCGACCTTAAGGTAATGAAAAAATGCGTTGAGCAGCTTGGCGATTTTGGTATCGAGCCTGTGGTGCGGATAATCTCAGCCCATCGAACTCCGGAAATTTCCGCCGAATTCGCTCAAAATGCGGCTAATAAAGGTATAAAAGTCATTATCGCCGCGGCGGGCATGGCCGCACATTTAGCCGGCGCAATGGCGGCAAAGACAACTCTGCCGGTAATCGGAGTGCCTTTGGATTCAGGTTCCGGGCTTGGCGGGCTTGATGCTTTGCTTAGTACGCTGCAAATGCCGCCCGGTGTGCCAGTGGCAACTGTGGCTATTGGAAAGGCCGGTGCGAAAAACGCCGCTATATTGGCCGTGCAGATACTGGCATTGGCCGACAGTGAGCTTGGCGAAAAATTAGCTGATTTCAAAAAAGCCCAGGAAAAAAAGGTGATAGAAAAGGATTCAGCCCTGCAATAATCAGCAATAAACAACATTCACGACTAAATTTACCAAAAACGGTGGATTTTCCTTGACGAGAAGGTGGATAATCTGGTATAGATAGTATAAGTGAAGCTGGTACCTGTTTAGACATATACCTGACACAAATCCGGTATATTGTTTTTCTTTCTCGCAGGGAACGAGTTTCTTATTTGGCGATAGGAGGAGTTGTTATGTACTGCGCCAGCAGTAGAGTTTTAAGCAAGGACCTGGCTTTATGCTGCGCAGCCTCATATTCATACTTCTCATCGACTAACAAATCATATAATAAGAATAACCCCGAGATATCGGGATTTGGTGTGTGGGCAAATTGTGCTATTTTTTAACTTTTTTTAAGGAGGACTATTATGTGTAAAAAATTGAAACCTTTAGTGTTTGTGTTCGTAG
>JABMRO010000118.1 GCA_013202635.1 Planctomycetota bacterium | reverse complement strand
CGGCCAGGTATGAAATAACATTCCTTGCGCCCCTTTATCTCGTCAAGACCTGAATGTGAGCCTCTACCGAAGCAGCCAGCCCTTCCAGGCCATATCCCCCTTCAAGAACGGACACAAGCCGGCCTTCGCAACACTTTTCAGATATTTCTTTGACAATCTGTGTCAGTTGAGCAAATCCTTCAGCAGTGACCTTCATGCCACCGAGCAGGTCATCTTTATGGGCATCAAATCCGGCAGATATGAGGACAAAGTCGGGAGAAAAGGCAATGGCCGCAGGCTCAAGTTTCTCTTTGAATGCTCTCAGATAATCGGCATCGTTGGAACCAATCGGCAAGGGCACATTAATGTTATAATTCAAACCTTCTCCACCGCCCTTTTCTGTCTCGCTTCCGGTACCCGGATAGAAGGGGTACTGATGAGTACTAAAGTACAGAACCGAAGGGTCATCATAGAACATCGCCTGAGTACCGTTGCCATGGTGCACATCCCAATCCACAATGAGTATATCCGAGAGCTTATGTTTCCTTTGAATATATCTTGCGCCGACAGCAACATTGTTAAAGATACAGAATCCCATTGCCTTATCCTTTAGCGCATGGTGGCCCGGCGGACGTATCGCACAAAAGGCGTTCGTGACTTTTTTTTCCATGACAGCATCAATAGCAGAGAGCACTCCTCCTGCAGCCACCAGCGCTGCTTCATAAGATTCTGTTGATATTGGAACATCCATGGAATCAAGGTATCCTGCATTGTCCTGGCAACTTCTTCTAACACGCTGTATATATTCGGGAGAGTGAACCATTGTCAGCCACTCGGAAGGGACCGGCTTCGGTGATAGCTTGAGCAATTGAGAGTATAATCCACTTGCCTTCAATCTGGCTGTTATCGCGACCAATCTCCGAGGTGCTTCCGGATGGCCTTCGGTCGTTTTATGTTCGAGATAGATGTCGTCATAGACCAGTGCCGTCTTTGATGTTTCTTGAGTCTGCCCATTTTTTACCATATTCTCCCCTGGAGATTTGTTATTAGATGCATTTCTTACACAGCGAAATCCTATAGCATCACTCGCAAGACAGGTATCATCAATGGAAGGATCGCTCGTGCGATATGATGACCGGCAACTGTCGGCGCTGGAGTTCCATGCTCCGCCTCTCAAGACCCTTTCCTTACCTTTAATTGGTCCTTTCGGAGTCTTTAGGTCGCTATTTTGGTAATAATTCTCGGAATAAAAATCATTGCACCATTCTGATACATTTCCATACATATCATAAAGCCCCCATGGATTGGGTTTCTTCTTTCCAACAGGATGTGTTTTTTCTGATGAGTTCTCAGCGAACCAGGCATGGTCCTTCAAGTTCCGCAGATCGTTACCAAAGCTGAAATTTGTGCCGGTGCCGGCCCGACAAGCATACTCCCATTCGGCCTCCGTGGGCAATCTGTATCCATTTGCCTGAAAATTACATTCCCATGTTTCTTCATCATAGCAAGGCTCAAGTCCCTCCGCAAGTGAACGCTCGTTGCAATATATAGTCGCATCGGTCCAGTTAATCTGCTCTAAAGGATTATTCGGATCTTTGAAATGAGAGGGATCAGAGATTTGAAACTTCTTGAATTGCTCTTGAATCACCTCGTATCTGTCCATCCAAAATGAGCTGATCCATACCCTATGCACCGGTGACTCATCCGGTGAATCGTTCTTACTTCCCATATCAAACCAGCCTTCAGGAATTTTTACCATCTCAATTCCTGTCTTCGTTGTTATAGCCTCCGGCATACCGGCCGTATCTTTAACACGTCGACAAGCAGGAACAATTGTCAATACAATCAGCAGACAAACAGCTTTACTCTTCAACTCTCTATAGGGGATGGTCATTGACTATCTTCCTTTTTCTCAGCTTTTTTGTAAGTGCAGGCAAAACAAATCTTTGGTCTCAACGATTTATTGTTGTAATCGGCACCCAATCAGGTTCTTTGTTGTGATTGCCGTCTGCGGTAATTTCCACCCACTTGCCTGTCATATCACTGACACAGATATTCCAGCCCGGCGCTTTACCGCCTACCATTTCAGTGGCCTTTTGGCCGTGACTGAAAGCAATATACTTACCATCCGGCGAGAAATCAGTGTGATAAACCTCATATTCTTTTCGACACTTGATAACGCGGTGAACATCAATCACCTGAGGTGCTGAGGATGCAAAATTGATATTAGCCATGCATAAATCCCAATCAGTCAATCCCCACGTTATCTTCTTACAATCGAAGCTAAAATCAGGCCTGCAACCCGTGACACCAAACCTGGTTAAATCATAAATATTGGTACCGTCGGCCTGAATTGCCAGGTTGGCATGTTTGAAATCCATACCTCCGTGAACAGTAGCAAGAAACCAATTACCGTCCGGCGACCAGCAAATATTATAAAGATGATACAGGCTTTTGTTTTGATGCTCTCTGTGTTGCTGCGTACCAATATCGTAAAAGAAAATCCCCGTAGTAGCATAGTCTTTAATGGTGTAACGAGTAAATTCCCCCTTTAGATAAGCGATAGTTTTGCTATCAGGACCCCAACAGGGCTGCCGGGCATTGTCAGCAACCTTGACCCGTCCGGTCCCATCGATATTGATATAATAGACATTTCGAACCTTCTTATTTCTTACCAGCTCATCTGCAACAAAACATATCTTAGTGCCATCGCGAGAAGCGTGGGGATATAGCTCATCCACATCAGGAGTATTGGTTAGATTAACAGGATTGGAGCCATCAGCATTTATCAGGTATAGTTCCCAGTTCTCCCTGCCATTAGTCTTGCGATAGGTTTCATATACGATTCTGAATGGGATTTCTTTGAGATTTAATTCAGATTTGGGGTAAGGTGTTTGCCGCAGCTTTGGGTCATCTTGCAGCCTTGTGGAGCAAACAGCTTCATTCGTCACAAGCAAACCTAATACAAGAGTAAAAACAGCATACCGTCTCATTGTTATTTTCTCCTTTTAATCACTGGCTTATTTTGAAATCGGCACCCAATCGGGTTCTTTGTTGTGCTTGCCATCAGTAGTAATTTTTACCCAATTTCCTGACATATCACTCACGCAAATATCCCAGCCTCTCGCTTTACCGCCAACCTGTTGTGCCCCTTTGAAAGGGCCATAGCTGAAGGCGATATACCGTCCATCCGGCGAGAAATCGACATGATAAATTTTAGACTGACGCAGGCACTCGACAACCTGGCGAATATTAGTCACCCGGGGCGTTGGTCCCGTCAGATCGATATCCCCCACACGTAGATTCCAGTCAGTCTCCCCCCATACCACTTTGTTGCCTTCAAGATTAAAGTCTGGTCGGCAACCCTTAACACCCCACCATCCCAGGTCGAACACCTTCGTTCCATCGGCCTCAAAAGCCAGGATAGCATCGCTGTAGCCCATGCCTCCCTGCACAGCAGCAGCAAACCAATTTTCGTTGGGCGACCAACACAGAGCGTAAATGTGATGTAAACTTTTATTAGG
>JABMRO010000117.1 GCA_013202635.1 Planctomycetota bacterium | reverse complement strand
GTACTCGTTCTGACCAAACCGTTAGGCACGGGCATCGTGGCCTTCACCTCACAAATCGGCCGCGCCGATAATCCCGAAAGTGTCAAGGCATCAGCGCTTTCAATGATCACACTCAATAAAACCGCATCGCAGTTAATGGTCAAATTTGGCGCGCACGCCTGCACCGACGTTACAGGTTTTTCTCTCTGTGGACATCTTTCGGAAATGGCCTTATCGAGCGGTGTCGATGTCGAGGTAATCTGGGACAAAATCCCATTGTTCCCCGGCGTACTCGAATATGCCGCGGCGGGGATATTGCCGGGAGCTATCGAGCGAAACAAGGAATCCTGCTCAAAGCGTATAGACGCTGTCGAGTCGCTTCCGCAGGAGATGGTTGATATATGTTATGATGCGCAGACCTCCGGCGGACTGCTTATTGCCATTGCCCAAAAAGATGCCGATGATTTTCTAAAGGCATTGCACAGTGAGGGAATTTCCACCGCTGCAATCATCGGCAAAGTTTCAGGAAAAGGCTCAGGGCTTGTTCATATAATAACCGACGACAGCCGAAAAATACCTTCACCGCAGCCCGGCAAACCTGCTGAACAATCGGCACCAGCTCCGACTAAAACCCAACTACAAAGTGCTCCGGCGCAGCCGGAAACTGAGGAAGTCCCCTGTTGTGCCGATGCTGTTAGCTCAACTGGTTCGTCTCAAACAGAAGGTTCCGATATAGCACAAATCAAATCCAAATTCATAGATTTCCTCGGTTCGGCCAGTGCCCCGCACGGACTCGATGCCTATACCAAGCAGGCCATGGCTATAGCTCTTTCGGTTGCGATGAGGTGTGAGCCGTGCCTTAAAATCCACCTGAAAAAAGCAAAAGAAAAGGGATTCACACAGAACGAGATTGACGAGGCCGCCTGGATGGGCATCAGCTTCGGCGGCTCACCAACAATGGTCTTCTACGAACAAAATAGAGGGACATAACAAAAAGAAATTTCTTACTCTGTCATTCCCGCGGAAGCGGGAATCCAGAAATCGTAGGGTGGGGCTCGCCCCACCATTATTTCTAAAGCTTACGGATACCGAACGAGCCGGTTCTGACGCATCTGTTTGGAGAACCCTATGCGAGATACGAAAGAACCTCAATGAGAGGGAGAAATAATTCAGGTGTCCCCGGATTTCGTCGATTTCGTTAATTTCATTTCTCCTTCCGGGCTTTGCCCCACGCGGCCTCTAAAAAGTACAATGTCCCATTTTCTTCTCTTTTTAATAAAGCTTATACAGGTCGGACTTTTGAACTCTATCTTTCAACTCACCGGAAACATTTTTAACTAACTCCACAAACAAATCTTTGGCATGAGGGCTGACATAGACCCTTTCAATCAAATCGGATGGGGTAATTTTTATACGGATATATTCAGGACGCTTCTTCATTAATTTTTCCAGATGTGCTTCATTTCTTAGACACCCTTCTCTTATTTCTTTATCAAATCTTTGAAAGATAAAAGCCCGCAGTTCCAACTCATGCTCAAATGATTTTCGTTTATAAATAATGTTCTCCCAGCCCCCAGCTGTGAATAATTTGCCGTTGGGAATTTCATCAATAGTTTCCCCTGCATTCTCAGGATCGTATTTTACCTTGGATATAGAAATACCATCTCTTGGCCATTTAAGTTTAATTTCGGAGTCGAGTTTTTCAAAAGTAGATTGTATTGCGATTGTCTCATATTTATTTTCAGAGTACAGGCGCCATAAAGCGGCCGATTCAACATCATTCATGTGCCAGCAATTCAAATACACAAAAAGCCGCCCAAAAGTATTAACCTGACGCGTTCGTTCTTTACCTTGCGGATTTGCTGATGATAATTGCTTATATGGCTCACCAAAAAATTGCATCGCACTGCAATCATATGGGTCTTCTAATTTATCCGCTCTGGTAAAATGCAATTCTTCGGTTGTCACTAAATCGACGTATTTGGAGAAATCCATGTACCGCCAAATTTTTTGATTATTATCCGGGGTTTCAATTGGAATTTCAACTTCATACACTTATTTGGCTCCTTAAAGGAAAACCGAGGGCCGTGGAGACGAACTGAATGGGTCAGGCGCCAATTCTGTTCTGATCCCCCGAAACTAATCCTGATTTTCCCGCCGTTCATTTTCCATTTTGCTATGTCATTTTACGTGTAGTTCACCACAATCTAACCAATAAGCTTGCAAAACCTAACTATGTATATATGGTTTCCGTATAACATCCCGAACTTCTCGTCATCCCGAAGAACTCCATACTGCTGACGTGCCCTTACAGAGTACAAAGAGATTTTAACCTGTCAAGAGATATAATAACAGCCCAATAGGCGGTTTCTCTTCGCTCACTATAACGATTCTAACTGCAGGCGAGAAAAGGGATCATGCCGTAATCATTGTCT
>JABMRO010000116.1 GCA_013202635.1 Planctomycetota bacterium | reverse complement strand
TTGAAAATGCTCTATCCCATTTATTTTTTATGGCTTTCTGGTGTCTCGGCATAACTTCATTCCACGCAAGCCGATTCGCATTAGTGTATTTTTCAATATTTTTATTCATATGATCATAACTATGTATATATGGTTTCCGCCCAAACTTCTCGTCATTCAGAGAAATTCCAGCCGCTGTTGTACCCTCATAAAATGCTAACATATTTTGATATGTCTATGACATTTCATCCCTTATACATTTTATCGAAATGGCCCTGAGCGCTAACCACTGCCGCCCTCATCATATCTTCGGCCTTTGCGGTTTCCCTTTGAGCCAATACCTTCATCAGTCCGGCCGTATCAAGCTCTTTGGCCGCTTGTTCACACGCCTCCCAGCTCAACACGCTTCTGACTACTCTGTCGATCCCCTGCTCGGCGTTATCGTATGCCCGGGCCTGCATGTCGTGACCTTTCCATCGCTTAAAGCCAGCCTGCTGGATAAGCCCAGCGATAGCAACGTTCATTCCGTTAATCCGCGTACCGTGGTCGATATCGTATTTGCCCGGCCCACCGAGAATAATACCATCGTTATAGCCCTGGCTGTTAAGATGCATGTGCACCATCATATCATTATCCAGCTCTTCAACCGTATCGGCAACGTGGTCAAGCCCTATCATCTCCGAATGCCCGAATTCTTTATTGACGCCCTTCTTTTCCTTCGGAACTCCGAACTCATCCTCAATTTTTCGCCAGAACAATAACGCGCTGGCCACCGTGGGAATCAGCATGGCCGGATGCCCCTCGTTCGGCTTCGGCTCAAACCCTATGTATAAACTGCCGCCTTTTTCTGCTTCATATTTACACAACCCCGCGATGCTCTCCTTGAGGTTCTGATACATCTGCCGAATGCCGACAGTCGCAATATCATAACCGAACGAGCCGTTCCAGATAATAAGCGCCGGCTCCTTGCCTGCGTCCGGATGCCATGCCTTCTTCAATGTGCCGTACGCAAGGTCAACCGTTTTCGTGCCTAATTCCTCGGCGGCCTTTCGCTCGTTCGGGTCCAAAGAAGCAACCCCGCCATAACCAAAATGACAATGCGCCCCCGGCGTTATCATCGCCAGATACAATTTATTGTCCACAAGCGCATCAGCCACCGCCGCGGCATTGTCATCATCAACTTCCGCATCATAATGCAACTCGATACCCAGCTCGACGTTATCAGGTATTCTTGGAGCGACTTTGTCCGCGACTAATTTAATCATCTCGGGCGAACCGAACTTACCGCCCCATTCAGGCCGCATATCACCCGGCACAAAACCGCCCTTGCCGGGATTAAATGTCCATCGGCATATACTGTGTAAAGATTTATCTGCCATTTCTAATTACTCCTTATTCAATCGACTGTTTATTCTAATTATCTGTTCTCTGTCTTCTGTTTACCGAGCTTTCAATTGTCCTTTCAAAACATCTTCCCATCTTCCATAAGCCTCCTGATAGGCCGCTGCTAATTTCTCATTAGGTTCAATCGCCTTAACCGGCTCCAGGCCTACAAAAGCATCATCGGCACCTTTGTAGATACCCGCTCCGATTCCAGCTCCTCTGGCGGCACCCTGCGAGCCGTCGGTATTATAAAGCTCCACCGTCGCGCCGGTGGTCGTCGCGAAGGCCTCCGCAAACAACGGACTCAGGAACATGTTCGCATTTCCCGCCTTGACTGTTTCCAGCTCAATTCCCATATCGCGCATTATCCCAAGGCCGTAATTCAGCGCAAAAACGATTCCTTCCTGGGCCGCCCTAAGAAAATGCGCCTTCTTGTGTATATTAAAATTCCAACCGTGAACGGACGCCCCGATATTCCTGTTCTCCAGCGTCCTCTCAGCACCGTTGCCGTAAGGCAGTATCATCAGCCCGTTAGAGCCAACCTCAACCTCCGCCGCCAGCTCGTTCATCTGCTCATAATCCAATCCCTCACCGCCGACAAAGTTGTGCTTGAGCCAACTGTTAAGAATTCCCGTCCCGTTAAGGCAAAGCAATACGCCGTACCTCGGCTGCTCCGCCGAATGATTAACATGAACGAATATATTGACTCGTGAGAGCTGGTCGTAGTTTTTCTTATCACTTATTCCATAGACCACGCCCGATGTCCCGGCAGTAACAGCAATCTCGCCCGGCTGCAACACACCAAGTGACAGTGCGTTATTCGGCTGGTCACCCGCCCGGTAGCTTACCTTTGTCCCGGCCTTAAGTCCCAATTCATAAGCGGCCGAGCTGACAAGCTCACCCTGAACCGAAAACGTCGGAACAGTCGGGGCTGTTAAATCGGCGGATATTCCGTAATTTTCCAGGACAAATTCCGCCAACCCATCTTTCCCGAAATCCCACATTATTCCTTCGGACAAACCCGAAGGCGTCGTTTGTATCTTGCCCGTCATCTTCATCGCGATATAATCGCCGGGCAGCATTATCTTATGAATCTTCGAATAGACCTCCGGCTCGTTTTCCTTGACCCACTTTAATTTAGACGCCGTAAAATTACCCGGCAGGTTAAAGAGGTTCTTAAGACATTTTTTTGCTCCAATGTCTTTTGCCGCCCGTTTGCCGATTTGCACCGCCCTGCTGTCGCACCAGATTATCGAAGACCTCAAAACCTCCTGGTTCTTATCCACACAAACCAAACCGTGCATCTGATATGAAATCCCGACAGCTTCAACATCCTCTAAACTTCCTACTTCTGATTTCTGATCCCTGATTTTTGAAGCAATCTGCTGTGTTGCCTCTTTAACATGTTCCCACCATGTAGAGGGATGCTGCTCAGCCCAGCCGGACTCCTTTGCGATAATCTCCAACTCCTTGTCCGGCGAAGTCGCACTTGCCAAAATCTTACCAGTCTGGCTGTCCATCAGCGTCGCCTTTATCGACGAGCTTCCAACGTCATATCCTAATAACAGCGCCATTTAATTATCCTTCTTTCGTACTTATATTTCATTCAGACTCCTGCCCCCGCCAAACTCCTTATCAGTCCCAACCCGGAGGCCGAAAGCAGCAGAACACATCATAGCCTTCTATGGAAAATTGTCAAGTTCCACAGCGAACTCACTCATATTCCCACTTGACTATCCACGGGTCGTTCGTTCGCTTTTGAAACGCCTTCAGCTTCGACTGGAGCCTCGAAAGAGTTCCTTTGTACCTCGGATTGTCCGCCAGGTTCTCAACCTCATCCGGGTCGTTCTTCAAATCGTAAAGCTCGAATTTGGGTCGGTGTATATATGCCTCTACCATGCGCTTGCCGTAATATTTCTCGCCTCGCTCTATAGTCGCCTGCCACGTCGATGCCGCCCATAAATCACTGGCGAAAGGATAATCCAGTCCATGCGCAATATTCCAGATCAGCTTATACCTTCGCTCACGAACAACACGCATCGGATAATACATCGTTATCTCGTGAAAAGTATGCGAAGCAAAAGTTATATCCCAGCCCCATGGATTTTCCCGTTCGAGCACCGGCTTAAACGACTTGCCCTGAAATTCGCTTTTTTTAGGAAGAGCTTTGGCAAAGTCCATAATCGTCGGTGCCAAATCCGCAAAGTTAATCAGCGCGTTACAAGCAATACCTTTTTTCCTCTGTAACGGATTCCGAACGATGCACGGCAGTTTCATCCCCGGCTCATACAGAGTCGTCTTGGCCCCCGGAAATGCAACACCGTTATCTGAGATATAAATGACCACCGTATTATCATATTTGCCCGCCTCTTTAAGAACGCCGAGCAGCCGCCCAATTCCCTGGTCAACGCGGGAGACCGACTGGTAGTACTGCGCAAGCTCGGCACGGCACTCCGGCGAATCCGGCAAAAACGGCGGCACTATAACAT
>JABMRO010000115.1 GCA_013202635.1 Planctomycetota bacterium | reverse complement strand
TGTTTTTTGGTGGCCAGAATGGCCAATTTCTTCATAAATCCTTGCTATAAATATACATACGCACATTATATCATTCCTGAAATTGGGTTTGTTTTGCATAAAAAGGGGTGATTTGTCGAACATTCTCTACAGTTGTAGAGCGGAAATTAGTTAAGAGTGAACTAAAGTGCCTAAAGTGAGCTAAAGTTGTATTTTCGATGCTCATGATTGGTCATTCGGCTAAGTATTTCATTTCGTGTATGAAGCAGTTAAATGTTAAATTGGGCAATCTCTATTTACGGCATTCGGAGACTAATTTGACTTGGCTTTCTGGCCTGAACTTCGCCTGCTGGCGGTTTGCGTTAGCCTGCTGGCTAACATATGCGTATTATACCATAAAAAGGGCTAAAAATCGAGTGAAAACTAAAATAATCTCATAGACAACTCACTGTCTGTGTGAAAAAAAGTAGTGCTGCCTGAGGCCAGCATGAGCATCGTACAATCACGCAGGCACGAAGTGATGGAGTGATATAATTAGTGCGAACCGTAGGTAGAAATGCGGTTGGGGATTTTGGGTGAAAAAGTTGTGGTTTTTTTGGTTTTTTAGCGTTTTTTTGACAGAAAAATCCTTTCCAATCTCAAATAGATTGCCCTTCAATAAAAACTTTTTTCATCATAGGTAAAGTATTTATAAGGACTAAGAGCGAGACAGAAAAATTTATCCGTAAATTTCAAAATTTGGGCTTTACACTTTATCAAAATATAAGTAATTTGATGATACTGTTTCTTACGGGTGTTATCTTGCTTAGCTCCCGGTCATTTTACTATATATTGTGGTCTTTTTTTTCGCAGGGAGTGCGAAAATAGTGTTGAAGGTTTAAACTGAAAGAATCCTTCCACGACCAAAATCGCAAATGTAATAAAATGAAAGAAGAAACTGAAGTAAAAAATAGAAATCAAGATTTAACCCCCTTCGAAATCACCTTCAACGGCAAAATTGCAAATAGCATCGCCGGAATATTTCAAGCCATATGTAGATTAATTGAAGGAATTGTTGATTGGGTAATCTGGAAATTGCAAAAAAATATGCAAAAATAGGTCTGATTGCTTCTTTTTAATCTATTGGATTATAACAAGTTAACGAGGCTTATCAGTAAATGCAGGAAAAATCGGATAGTACAGCTTCCAAATAAAAAGACCGTGGTCAATAAAATTGAATTAGTGGGTAGTAAAAATAATTATACAGGAATTGCTCAACGGGGATGGGTTCGTGAAAGAATACAAGAACATTTGGGTGAAATTCCTGGTGCAAAATTTAAATTGAACAAACAGTATCCAAGAAGCAAGAAAAAAAGAGGCAAGAATAATTAAGAGGATTCAGAAAAAGTATAATAAAAAGGGGAAATGAACAGTTTACCAAGATATGCTGACTAAAATAGTAAGAGCAAGTTAATATGATTGATAAAGATGAGATTTTTCAAAAATCTGAAGACTTTGAAATTAACACTTCAGATGTACAGCGAGATTATGTCTTTGGATGGATTCTTGTGGGTATCTACAAAGCATCTGGCCTTAAGGATTACCTGATTCTGAAGGGTGGTAATTGTCTAAGAAAAGCCTATTTTGAAAACACGCGATACTCGAACGATTTGGATTTCACTACAAGTACTCTTCTCTCTGATGATTTTCTACGAACGGAACTAAATAAGGTTTGTGATTTTGCTCAAGAAGTATCTGGAGTGATTTTTGACAAGAAGCGCAATAACATCCGTAATAAGAGAGGGATTGATCCAGACAAGCAGGCTTATGAAATTCGTTTGTACTTCAAGGATTTCTATGGTACAGAGGGAAAGTTTACAATCAAGATAACTTTAGATATAACACAATTTGATAGGATTTACCTTCCTGTTCAAAATAGGTTCATTATACATCCCTACTCTGACTATAAAGACTGCAAAGCTGAAATCAAATGCCTCAAATTAGAGGAGATATTGGCTTCTAAACTGAAGTGCCTCCTTCAGAGGCGACATTCACCTGATCTTTATGATTACATTTTCTGGATATTCTTTGACACTGGTATAGAAGTTAAGCGGACAGAGATAGTCACAACCCTTCTTAAGATTACTATTTTCGAACGAAGCCCAGGATTCCTCAAAGACCTTTTTCTAAATCTGCCACTACAGCTAATGAAGGGGCTTTGGCAAAAGTACCTCGTATGTCCTAAAGGTGCAATAATCCAGTTTGAGACTGCCATAGAAAGCTTCGTGAAACACATTGGTGAACTGTTTGCAGACTTTCCAGTTGGAACCGGGCAACGAGCTTTTTTCCCGTCTGAATTTAGAAACATCATTATAGATGCCGGAGCTAGTATGACTATGCTTGACATTGTCTACAAAGGAGTGAGGAGGATGGTCGAGCCATATTCTCTAGTCTATAAGCAGCGAAAAAGCGATGGTGTTGCGAGGGAATATTTCTATGTTTATGACACGACTGGTGGGAGGAATTCTGGCCCCTCCATAAAGTCATTCGTGCATAACAACATCCAAGAACTTAAACCAACGGAGGAAAAATTCGAGCCACGATACGAAGTCGAACTTTCAAAAGCTGGAGAGCCATCAAAAAACTCCTACTTTGGTAAGCCTTTCAGCGATCGGGATTCATCATATCTTAGAAATTCAATTGGTGGTAGAAGGAAAACAAGACATATTAGAAAGACAGTTTCTAAATTTGAAACTACTTATATATATGAATGTTCAGTATGTGGAAAAACATTTCGACGGAAAAAACAGACCTCTCAGTTGAATAAACACAAAGATAAATATGGGAATCAATGCTACGGAAGGATGGCTTTTTTTGTTAGAATGAAGTTATAGAAAAAAAGGAGTTTAACGGTGTGCAATGCACACCCTACAATTTTTCCCTTTTAAACGTGTGCACATGTAATTTCCCTTCGACTGAGCTCAGGATGACTAAACAGGGCAACCACGTGGGGTTGCCCCTACATTTCAATTGCTTAGTCAATAGTCAAACGGTTTTTTGCTTTGTTTTATTCGGCTTTGGGTTTGCATTTTACGGAGTGTTTCGGTCAGAAGTTCGGCGAGTTTTTTATCGCCCATATCTTTGACCTGCTCGGCGGTTATCGGTTTTCCGTAGGTGACGTGAATTTGGCCGGGAGTGAAGAGCTTTTTATGTCTGGGCCAACATTCGAAGGCGCCATCAATGACCACCGGGACAATCGGCGCTTTGCCGCGTCTGCTTAAAAGGCCAAGGCCGGGTTTGAACGGAGTGATTTTGCCATCGTACGTACGGGTGCCTTCGGGAAAAAGAGTGACGCCGCCGCCTTTTTTCAGCTTGTTGAGGACCTTCCTCATTGCGTATATATCCGGTTCGCCCAGTTTTACAGGTATGGCGTTCACCGAGGCAATCAGCGGGCCGAAAAACCAATTGGAAAAAAGCGAAGCACGAGCAATAAAGCTCGAATGTCTCTTTATAAGACCTCCGCAAAATATCGGGTCGAGATAACTCTGGTGGTTACTGACAATTATAAAGGCGCCTTTTCGGGGGATATTTTCCCGGCCGTAGGTACGCACTCGAAAAAACAAAATGCAAAATACTCTGCAAATCCAGCGTGCAAGCCAGAACCATCTCGCTCTTAGTTTTTCTCGAAGCATTTTTCTTTCACACAGCTTAAAAGCTTTTCAACTACCCCATCTATGCTCAAATCAGTCGTATCAATAATAACAGCATCTTCAGCAGGTCTTAACGGCCCGACTGTTCTGTTCTGGTCGCTTTTGTCCCTATCTTCGATGGCCTTTCGTATTTTCTCAAGGCTTTGGTCGCCACCCCTGGCCCGCAGCTCGGCTTGTCTTCTCCTTGCCCTCTCGGTCGGATCGGCCATCAGATAAAATTTTATATCGGCATCCTTAAAAGCCACCGTGCCCTGGTCTCTTCCTTCGGTAACTATTTTTTGCCGGCCTGCTGCGAATTGCCTCTGCATTTCAACCAATTTCTCCCGTGCTTTCGGACAAGAGGCAATATACCGGGCATTAGCGGTTACCTGCGGGCTGCGTATCTGGCCGGTAACATCAGTCCCATTGATACAGACCGCCATCATGTCATCGGTGATGGAGAATTGAAATTCGCTCGTTTCCATAATACCGAGCAGCTTGTCTTCATCGCTCATATCAACGCCGGCCTGCATCGCCGCTAACGTTACAGCACGATACATCGCACCGGTATCGAGAAAGCTCGCCCCCAACTGCCGCGCAAGCAGCCGGGCCGCAGTGCTCTTACCGCTGCCCGCAGGACCATCAATAGTAATAATCAAATCCGCCATCTTAAATTTGGTAAATAGTAATCGATTAAATGGGAACTGACAAAATACCTCATCCATCAATAATTGCCACTCATTTACTACCGACCTTTATCACAATAATACTCGTATCGTCAATCTGCCTTGCGTGTCCCACAAACCGCCTTCTGTGTCTGAGTATATTGTTTATCATTTCATCTGCCGAGCATGAGGAAAATTTATTTGCGATCTCTAACAAATTTTCCCTGCCCCATAATTCGCCCTCGAAATTGACCGCATCAATCAGCCCATCGGTATAAAACAGCAGGCAGTCATCCTTTTGTAACTCAACGGTTTCAATCTCATATTCCTCCTGCACATCGACTCCCAGTACAAGTCCGCCTTTGTCCAGCTCTATAATTTTCCCGTCTCTTATTAACACCGTCGGCTCATGCCCGCAATTGCAATAGGTTATAGTCATATCTCGGGCGTTAATAGCGGCGTGGAATAATGTGATGAACTCACCGTCCCTGCACTCATCGCACGCCATTTTATTGATCCTGTTAATAATGACCTTATTGCATTGTTCTGTATTTTTGCCGGCGCAGTAAGCCGGAATATCTTTAACCGTATCGATGTATGCCTTTATAGCACCACGAAACGAGCTCATCATAATTGCAGCAGGAATTCCCTTGCCCATTACATCGGCAATCACCACTGCTACTGAGTTATTTTCCAATTGAAGAAAACCGTAAAGGTCGCCACCGACATCAAAACAGGGAATATAAGCGGCCGCCATATCCAGCCCCGGTATCTGTGGAGCCTTTTCCGGAATCATTCTCCGCTGAACAACCCCTGCCAGCCGCATCTGTTCGGCCATGCGTGCGCCCTCAATTGCCTTGGCGTATAATCTTGCGTTCGTTATCGCTATGGCACACTGAGAAGCAACCGCCCTGGCAAGATGAATATCTTCCTCCCAGAATCGTTTAGGCTTTGGGCTGTAAAGCCGAAGAACCCCAATACCCTGGCCTTTGAACAGCATCGCAACCGTAAGCTGGCTGACAAGGCCCTCTTTGATTGTTGCCTCTTTATATTTGACTCTGCCGTCGACCCGCATATCGTCAAGCACCACAGCTTCGCCCACAAAAGCGGCCTTGACCACCGGATCATTTTTCGAGACCACTCCCTTATTACGGTATTCTTCACTGAGCCCGTATGTACTCCGCATCTTCAATTTGCCCGCCTCTTCATCCAGCAGCCGAATCGAGCAGGCCTTGACACCCACAATCTTCACCGCCGCCTCAGCTAACCTGTCCAGCACCTCCTGAAGCGAAAACTCCCCCGCCACAAGTGTGGAAAGCTGATAAATCTGCTCGTCTCTTTCAATTTGTTTATTTGTCTTTTTAGCCATAATCAATCACTGATATTTCAATCCAACCTGATTATACTCAACTTACAGCTCCCGGTGAACCTTAATTTATTCTCCTGCTGCCACTTGCATTAAAAACTGCGTGGAATTACTATACATTTATATTGTCAATTTGTTCGGGTATGCAAAATAAAAAATGATTGCCAGGCACATAACTTTCACCGGCCGGGTCCAGGGCGTCGGCTTTCGCTTCACCGCCCGCAGGGCGGCAAACCGCCGTCAGTTGACAGGCTATGTACGTAACATGCCGAACAGCTCGGTCGAAATGCTCGCCCAGGGACGCCCCGAGGAAGTAGATGATTGCATACAGGATATAAAAGAATACTTCTCCGGCTATATAACAGAAACGAGCATCCGGGAAATTCCCCCCGACCCAAAATACTCAGACTTTCAAATCACCTTTTAAACAATTGATACAATTAAAAAGCTACTTATTCTCTGTCAGCATTGTTATCTTCTCATCCAGTTCGTTAATGCCGAATCCCTCAGCCCGAACAATGCGCTCCTTGTCAGTCATAATCAGCCAGGGCAGAGACTGGACGCCCCAGGT
>JABMRO010000114.1 GCA_013202635.1 Planctomycetota bacterium | reverse complement strand
TTCAGCAGACACTTATTGGGACTCACCCTTGCTAAAGGTATGTTCTTTATTTGCCGATACTTATGGTATATGAAGGCTATTGGTCTATCCGCACCAATCAGACTTTGACATCAATACACCCGGTGCGGCTAAGACTATAAGAAAAATGGTTTCCACAGAAAATTCAGGTATGGCAGTGAGGCTGTATTTATTTATTCGCGCAGCCGACGGGGACGGAGTCTATCCAAATTGACCCTGATAACGAAATAATGTTGAAAAAAACCTTTTTAACATTTTTATTAGTGTGCAACTGTAATCTGGTTATTGCCGGACAAAACCTGGCACTGCGCAAAAGTTATACACTCTCACCGAAACCTGATTATCACTTGTGCACTGATAAGTCCGATTTAATCCAACTTACCGATGGTAATAAATATGGCAGTCAATGGACAAACAAGGGCACCGTAGGCTGGCAGCGAGTCGAACCGGCTGTGGAAATTGTGATAGACCTCGGTAAAAAGTCCGCCATCTATGAAGTGCGCATTCACACTATCGGGGGGGGCTTCGCAGATGTAGAGTTTCCTGAATTTGTCGCCGTATTGCTGAGTGATGATGGCCGGGAGTTCCGATTGGCCGGAGTGGCAAGTAGTAAAAATTTGGAAAATGTCAGAGCACGCGGCTATCGCGGAGCCTCGCGCATGATGAGGGTCGGAAACATAAACGCATCAGGACGATACGTCAAACTGGTAATCAGGCCAAATTGGCGCTATGTGTTTCTTGACGAAATAGAGGTATTAGGTGATTCACTTTCGGATACAAAAAATATAAAACTCAGGAGCAATCTCGAAGTATTCAATTCTTCCAGGGAGCTGTTAAGTAAAGTCGAGGATTATTTACATTTGAGCGAAAAGGTTGATGCCACGCTCAAAACCGCCAAAGAGAGCCGCACATACCTTCCCGGCCGGCTCAATAAGAAAATCCTCTCTGAGGTTGAAAACCTTGCCCGGAAAACAGATGCATCAACAAACAGATTATATTCGACCGATGAGCTGCTTGACATAAAAAGGCAGACAGGTAAAGCCCAAGCCGTAATATATAAGGCGGTGCATGGAAAACCATTCGTTTGCCTGCCGGCAAATCCGATGGAAATGGTATTTGAAAAAGATATGGTTCTTCGCGAAAGCACCAAAGATATAAACATTCAAATGTGGCAGAACGAATACGAGTCGGCTGCTTTTAACATTGTAAACTGCTCTGATGAAGTTATGACAATGGGTGTTTCCATTTCACCGTTGCTGGGTCCCGCCGGTGGGAAAATCGACAGTAACAAAGCGTTCACGGTCAGAAGAGCTGTATATGTTAAAGGCAGTACCGTTGGCTCAATAGCAGATGCCCTTATTTTGCAGACAGAGCCATTTAATTTGCAGCCGGGCGAACTGACACAAATATGGCTGACGATATTTAATCCGACGTTGACGGCCGGCATATATAAGGGCCGAGTCGCTGTTTGGGCAAAAAGCGAAAAAACTAAAAACCTGCCCATAGAAACCATACCTGTTAATATAGAGATTCAAGAACACAAATTTCCCGAGAATTTTGCCCTTAATACATGTAACTGGGCTTATTATCAAGTAGCATCTTCAGCCGAGATGGCCGAAGACCTTCGCAATCATCATATTAACGTTTATACTGTTCCTCCGCAGGACCTGCCTTTTCTGCGATTTTCATCGGACCGGCCCGGCGTTATCAGAAAACCAAATTTCACAAAATTAGACAACGCCCTTCGACATCACAATTACGCCAGGACATATCTGCTTTGCTTAGACTTCAACAGCAATAAGAAAGACCATGGACGGTTCGGGAACGTCAAATGGATGAGCGGGCAGTGGAAGAGCGTTTTTTCACAATGGCTTAAAAACATAGTAAAGCATCTCAACAATGCCGGCGTCGGCTATGACAAATTCGCGTTGTATCCGTTTGATGAGAGTCTGTGTGATGACTTTTACAAACTGGCACAACTAATCAAAGACACGGACCCCAACATAAGGATTTACGCCAACTCCTTCGGTAAAGGTCCCAAAGAATTTATGCGATTCAGAGAGCTTATCGATATATGGTGTCTTCAGGACAGCCACTGCGAGCGACATCCCCAATGGCTGGAGCAGATAAAAGACTTCGGAAAGCAAGTCTGGACCTACGAATGTCTAAGACCAATGAAAGCCAAAGACCCTTATTCGTATTATCGCCTGATGCCGTGGCGTGCATTTAAGCGAGGCCAAACCGGGGCCGGCTTCTGGATTTACTATTACGGACTTAATTTTGAGACCGGCACCGTTCCCTGGGATGATACTTTAAGGCCTCGTGGCTTTTCCGGTGTAGTTTATGGCAGGGGAGGCAGCCTTGTACCGGAACTATTGGAGAATATCGTTCCCTCGCGTCGTTGGCAGGCATGGCGAGAGGGAGTCGAGGACTATCAATACCTTTACGAAGTACAAAAAGCCATAGACCTGATTGGTACTGAAAACCCAGCCAGAGCGAAACAAGCTCAAAAATCTCTTAAAGCTACGGTTGATTATGTGTTAAGGAATTCCCGCGATTGTGATGCTGTTTATCAGGCCCGGAGAGAGCTTAC
>JABMRO010000113.1 GCA_013202635.1 Planctomycetota bacterium | reverse complement strand
TCGATTCGCCAGTAGTAAGTAGTGCCAGGGACAAGGCCATCCGGAAAAGCGAATCCGGGAAAGCCGGCAACAATAAAGGTTGCTGTTTGATTACCGATGAACGTGCCTTCGGCTCCGGCGTCCACATCGTCAAAATTCTCACCCATATACACATCGTGCGAAACCGCGAAATCTCCTGCGCTCCAGGAAAGGCTCACCCATGTATCCTCAAGAAGTGTACCGTTATGGGGGGTTGGACCAATGGCATACGGCCATGGTTCACCTACTGCTTCCATATCCGTCCTGATTTCGTCTAATGTTAGAATTCGATTATAAAGGGCAACTTCGTCGATGATACCAGCAAAGAACTCTTGCCCCGGAGCTCTTGCACCAACCATTATAGAGTCATCGATTTCATCAACAATGGGAGGTGTTCCGCCTTCACCCGCTTTCTCGCCATTAAAGTATAATTCTACTCCACTGCCTACATCATAGGTCAGTGCTACGTGCGTCCAGTCTGTGGTAAGTGGTATGGAAGTAACCAACCGTTGTCCCCACGTCCCACCTGATCGGGACCAAACATAAACATTCTGGTCAGCATTGACAATCACAGCCCACATGAGAGTGCCACCGGCGACCATGTAGTTCCAGGTTGCCGGTTGAGAATCTTCCCTTTGTACCCAGAACTCCACTGTGAAGGACTCTCTCAACTGTAAGGTTTCATTGATGGGAATCCTAACATAATTTGTTCCATCAAACTCCAGCGCTTTGCCATATTTCCCTTCTACCCAAATGGGATTATTGACGAGTTCTACTTCATTATCATACACCGAGAAGTCTTTGGGTTCTCCTGCCCCTTCGTCAAATGGGAGATATAGCACTAATGATGGGTCAGCAGCTTCTGCCGTGCTCGTTAGAACCAGACCCGGCAACAAAACAAAAGAAAATAAATAAATCAATTTCCTGCACATAATAATCCTCCTTAAAAAAAAGTTAAAATAACTATGCTTTGGCCACACACCAAAATATCCGCCGTCTTCGACAAACGACTTAAATCAAAATGACTGTTAAAATTTTTTTGCACTTACTAACTGTTTATACTTGCCAAGGATAACTTTTACGGCTTGCCACTACCTCCTTTCTTCAAAAGCCCGATATGAGTTGTAAATGAAATGCGGAAAATCTTAACTTGCGAAGCACAAAGCCGCCATTCCAGCCTTACCCCTCGCTTAATACACAAAAACTCCTTCTCATTATGAAAAACTACAGGAAATAAGCTCACTGGATGGTAAAATACCACAGATGCCCGGCTGCGCGAGCACAATCTTCACTAATGTTGTTTATACCAGATTACTCGCCTCCACTTCAAGAAAAAAATAGATTTATAGATATATTTCGCGTTTCCGTTTTTGAAAATTATTTTATGGCCTTCAGTTCTTTTTTGTGTGATTGGAACCGGCAAAATCAGGTTCAGCAACACTTATCCCTGTATATCCCCACACTTGATAAAATAAGATTTAAATTAGGTGCGGATTATCTTATAATTAACCAAATATTGTTCTATAAGCGGTTTCAAAACTGCTTTCGTTGCGGAAATTGAGTTTTGAAACAGCTTCTAAGTAAGGAACGCAAAAAATGAATTACTTAATAGTTTTTATGTTAATTAGTTTTCTGATTCTGATTCATGAGTTAGGCCACTTCATAGCAGCCAAATTATCGAATATACCCATCGAACTATTTTCCGTCGGCTTTGGTCCGAAATTATGGTCCTTTCAAATGGGCCAGACTGAATATCGCCTTTCAGCCTTGCCCATTGCCGGATATGTTTTGCCGAAGCTGGAAAACGCCGATGACTTTTTTCAAATCGGTTCTTCCAGACGAATTGTCTTTGCCTTGGGCGGGCCGTTGGCAAATATTATTTTGGCTGTAATTTGTTTAGGGCTCTTGAACGTGTTAACGACAGGTTTTTCGTTCTATGCAGTTCTGATTTACCCGTTTGTCCAGATAATAAAAATAACCTCTCAATTTCTATACGCATTGCCGTCTTTATTCTCCAGTCCCGATAAGCTGGCCGGAGTAATTGGAATCGTAGCTATGGGCGGGCAAATGGTTGCCGGCGATTTCTTGAAAATATTGAACCTGGCGATAATGCTTAATATTAATCTTGCTGTATTAAATCTGCTGCCGGTTCTGCCTTTGGATGGCGGAAAGATTGTTTTTTGTCTGCTCGAAAAAATTCACCGTTTGCTACTCAAGCTGCAAATGCCTCTTACCGTCACAGGTTGGGTATTGCTTTTGGGATTGATTTCATACGTTACAGTGCTCGATATGTGTAAGTACGTTTTCAAAATCTATGCGTAGCTAATTGACAACTCTAAACGCAATACGCATCACACAATACGCATGGCTAAAAAACTGCCGGAGGAGGGACTTGAACCCTCACCCTGTTGCCAGGACGGGATTTTGAATCCC
>JABMRO010000012.1 GCA_013202635.1 Planctomycetota bacterium | reverse complement strand
AATTATATGATAACATTACGGGTGACTAAAGTCAAATCAACCGGGATTTATAAGAAAGCACCCTGATTTTGTCCCTATACATTCCGGGGTACAACCCAGGGTTTTCTATAGTTTGCTTTTAAGTATTTGTTGGCCTCAGTGTCGTTCACAAACCTTTCAGTATCGCTGTTAAATTTAAGTTTTCTGTTTCCAACCCGATATGAGATATTGGCCAGATTGCATAACACCATTGAAAGATGTGCTTGTTCGACATCGGCTTTAGGTTTTTTTCGGGTACGGATGCAGCTTATGAAATCCTCAAAATGCTCATCGATTATACTGCCGAATTTTAATATAGCCGGCTCTGAAACGACAGCCTTGCTTTCCCGCACAGACGCATCACCTTCGAAAACCTGCCATCCGCCACCGTGTCTGCCGAGGCACATAGTGCCTTTGGTTCCGCATATTTCCACTTTTGTCGCACTGAAAGGCCAGTCGGGAAATTTGGTTTTGTCTCTCAGGTGGACAATACGATGCATATAAGGTGACCAGAGGGAGCCTTCGAGGAGCATAGTGAGTTTGCCAAACTCAAATGTTGCAAACTGGGTATCCGGCTGTTCTCTACCGTCGTCGAAGTGGTAAACCCCGCCCGCATTGCAAACAGTATCCGGATATTCTTTGCCAATCAGGTATCGAGCCAAGTCAATCTGATGAATCATATCGGCCATAATATAACCAACATAGAAATCCCACAGTCTCCAGAACCACCTGCCCGGGCGATAGGGCAGCATAGGTGAAGGGCCGCACCACAAATCATAATCGATACCTTCAGGGACAGGTTGAACGCCAGCTACGTGGATTGGACCTGATTCCTGCATAAGGAAAACGCGAGCCAGATGAATGTTCCCTAATTTTCCACTGCGGATGTACTCAGCGGCTTTGTCGGTATAAGGCGCACTGCGGCTTTGCATACCAACCTGAACAACACGGTTATATTTGCGTGCGGCTTCAACCATCTTTCTGCCGCCCCAGATGCTCAGGGATAACGGTTTTTCGACATAGACATCTTTTCCAGCCTGACATGCCATTATTGTGGCCAGGGCGTGCCAGCGGTCGGAGGTGGCGATAACGATTGCATCGATTTGGGGGTCATCAAGCATTCTTCGGAAATCCTGTACGAATTTCGGCTTGTAGTCGTGGCCCTCAAATACAATTTCTGCGGCCGGCCCATAGCTTCTGGTATCTGCATCGCATATATATTTAATCTTAATGTCTTTCCTTTTTACGAGACTATCCAAAAGAGCGCGTCCACGGCCGCCGACTCCCATTATTCCCAAAACAACTTTATTATTAGCTGCCATACTTGTGGCCTGAGACAAAACAGTGAGCGTTGCTGCACCTATTGAACTTTTCATAAACTCTCTACGATTTAATGATTTCATGTTCTTCTCCTCATTTCATTTTAGTGATAGCATATCTGTTGGCTGGGACTTTGCTATTAACAATCTAAATCCTGTTCAAAAGGTGAATAACAATTTATGGTGTTTGGTTTCATAAAAAAAGCCCTGAACGAGTGAACAAAAGGATAGCAAAACAGTTAAGACAAGACAAGGAGAGAATTTTGAAATACCAGAGGGTTCGAGAGATTCTTTTTCAGAGGTTATTATCGGAATCAGCAGGGCGGTTGAAGCTCTAATTAAGGGGGCTTTTGTTGTAAGTCTTTTATTGGCAATAAACTACGACAATATAAAGGCGTTGATTATTTTGGATTGTTACATATTTGATTTGAATTTTCTTCGAAAATTGTTTATAATGGTATGGGCTTTTATAATCATGGAGGTGGTATATTTAAATTTTGTTCCAGGGTGGTCAAACGCGATTATTCGACCTGACAAAGCCAAATTGGATAGTTTTGACGAGGGCAAATGCGATGAATACAAAAAGAACAGTCAATGTCTTTCAGTCATTTAATTTCTCCGCAAGGAGTCCCAAGGACAAGTTGAGGTTTGCGGGACTGCTATTAATTATTTGTATATTTGTAGTCTGTGTACCTGCGGTGGGCAAAGAGAACGACTGGCTTACATATTTAGGGAACAAAACACAATCAAAAGCACCACCCAAACATATGAGTGCCGCCGAAGCGCTGCCGCCATTGCCTTTACCGGCTACACCTTTGCGGCGTACCGAGCGCAAGAAACCACCACAACCGGATTATCTGGTAGGCAAGGTGATATGGGGAGAATCAGCTTCTTTTGTAGATTCCAGCGGAGATAAGATGGATATAGCCGACTGGAATTTGTGTCCTACGGATATGGAAAAGCTCGTGGGGAACGGCCGGTCGATGGATTTGAAATATCACTGGCAGAATGTCAATCTT
>JABMRO010000112.1 GCA_013202635.1 Planctomycetota bacterium | reverse complement strand
CGGGTTGAGTTTAGCCTCGTCAATCGGCTCCTGGCGAATAATGTCATCAAAATAGAACCCGCCTTTGGGCATCCGCCCCGAAGCCGGCACGGATTTATCGCCTTGTGGATACTGGTGAATATCACCGTTAGGTTCCGGCTCCGTATTGAATTTCTCCGGAATCAGCACGTCCGTACCGTCAAATGTTCTCCATGGTTTCCAGTTTTCATTCGCAAAACCAAAATGATTCCTCGGCCCGGGCAGGTTCACCGCGTCTATCCAAAGCGTATCCCGCAAATCGGCCGCAACCTCACCAAGCATTTGATAAGGCTCGACAACTTTTACCCCCGCTGATTCGTTTTGCGAAGCAAACGGCGGGGGCTTATCCAGACCGAGTGCACGGCGCAGGTTCGCTATAACACTGACGTGAGCACCCGTGCCGAGAGTACCGCCCAAATCCACCGGAACACGATCCACAGGTTCATAACTGAGAGCCTTGATTATACGTTCTCTGCCGGTCATCACTGCCTTGCTGTCAGAATTACTGTCCATAAAAAATTCCTAAATCAACAGGAGCGGCCCGCGAACCGTCCTTACGATTTTCTAATCATCAACCAACAATTTTCAGCCGATATTCTATCACTCTATTGGTATTTTTACAAAGAATTCATTATTTGCTGTCCCCGCTGTTCACCGGGCAAAACAAAGCAGCAGGGGCAAAAAACGAAACAGACATCCAGGACGACATTAACGGTTGAAATTTGGAAATAGCTTGACATATTCACTTTTTCAGGAAATAATGGTGATATGTGCCCTCTGTGAAGGGTTTTTTTGTGTTTTAAAGTTGTGAAAGGACAAAAAATGAGAAGTTTCTTTTTTAATTCGAAAGTTTTAATCATTTTGGTGGTATTACTCGCTGTTTGTGGTTTGAACTGTAAACAGAAACCGTCAGAGCAGGCCGATACCAATATACCTCAACCTGCCCAGCCCAAAATCGAAGCCGAAACAAAAACCGAAGCTGTAGCCAAAACCGAAGCCGAAACCAGCACCAATTTAGTTGAGCTGGCGGCCCCCGAAGAACCCGCTGACGGTATCGCTGTAACTGTCAACGGCGTCGATATTACCGAGGCCGAGCTGCAAAAAATCATCCAGCCGCAGCTTGAGAAAATGGCCCAACAGAACAAACAGTTGCCGCCCTCCTTTGCTCAGGCATTAGAAAAACAGATCAGGCAGCAGATCCTCGATGAACTAATTGTCGTAAGATTGTTAGAGGAAAAGGTAAAAGAAACCAACATAGTAATTACCGATGAAGAAGTAACTAAACAGGTCGAACAGATAGCCTCTGCGCAGAGGCCTCCATTATCAGTAGAAGAACTAAAAAACATAGCCGAGAGCCAGGGAATTGTTTTTGATGATTGGAAAAATGAAATTCGAAAGAAATTAGGCCAACAGAAACTTTTCATAAGCCATGTGCCCTACAATATCAATGTAACTGAAGCCGAAGCCAAAAAATACTATGATGAAAACCCAACTCAGTTCCAGACAAAAGAACAGGTAAGAGCAAGTCATATCCTCATAACACCCAAAACCGATGAAGCCGGCGCCGACCCCAACCAGGAAAAAGCAAAGGCCAAAGCGAAAGCTGAGGACCTGCTCAAACAAATCAAAGAAGGAGCCGACTTTGCCGCATTAGCCAAAGCCAATTCGAGCTGCTCATCGGCGGCACAAGGCGGCGATTTGAATTTCTTCGGTAAAGGCAATATGGTACCGCCTTTCGAAAAGGCCGCCTTCGCGCTGGAAACAGGAAAGGTCAGCGATATTGTCGAGACCCGATTCGGATACCATATAATAAAGGTCACAGACCGCAAGGGCACTGGAACCACTTCATTTGAGCAGGCCAAGAACGATATCATACAAAAGCTAACCCAGGGAAAAAAGAACGAACTCGCTCAGGAGTATATCAATTCGCTCAAGGCTGCGGCAAGTATAGTTTATCCGCCCGGCAAAGAACCAGCGCCGCCGGTACCACCGGCACGGGTACCTCGGCCCCAGTAATTCGCGGCGCTAATCAGCAGTTACGATTTCAAAACTGTAGCCGGGTCGAGATTAGCTGATTCTATGTTCTTAAAGTATCTTACTGTGCCGACCTTCAGTTCATCTGTGGCCTCTTCATCACAGACGATGATGCCTTTCGGGTGCATCTGCAGGGCGCTGATAGTCCACATATGATTTACACCGCCTTCAATAGCATGCTGCATTGCACGGGCTTTATTATGGCCGTTAACAATAATCAGGACCTCCTCGGCATCCATAACAGTACCTACGCCCACCGTTAAAGCGGTCTTGGGTACTTTGTTGACGTCGTCGTCAAAAAATCGAGAATTAGCCACGAGGGTATCGTAAGTAAGCTTCTTAACGCGTGTCCTCGAAGATAATGACGAAGCCGGTTCATTAAACGCTATATGACCGTCAGGGCCGATTCCGCCGAGAAAGAGTTTAATGCCGCCCACCTTTTTAATCTTTTCCTCATAGCCGGCGCACTCGGCTTCGAGGTCCGCTGCATTGCCGTTGAGAATGTTGGCATTTTCTTTCTTAATGTCTATGCGGCTGAAAAAGTTGTTCCACATAAATGAATAATAACTTTCAGAATGCTCCACAGGCAGGTTGACATACTCATCCATATTAAAGGTCACAACATCTTTGAAAGAAACCAAACCTTTTTTATTGAGTTTTATAAGCTCTTCATATATTCCCAGCGGCGAAGAACCCGTAGGCAGACCCAACACAAAAGGTTTGTCCTGGCTCGGCTTAAATTCATTGATGCTTTTAGTTATGTAATTAGCAGCCCACCTGGTCGCCGTTTTATAATCCGGTTCAATTATCACTCTCATAAATTCATCCTCATCTTAATAAAGTACCCTGTAATTATTGTTAATCCTGAGTTTTACCAGGGTTCTGCTGTTGTAAACCCGCCTTTAACCCGTTTATGGCACAAAGCTATCCCATTATTAAATACTTTCCACTACCCTTCAGCCAGTTGTTGCATTCGGCCTATAAGCTCGTCGCCGAGGGCTGTTTTGCCGGTTATATGTTTTTCTATTTCCAAAACGAAACTATTTTCTTCAAACGTCCCCATCACCTGTTCGAAATCGGCACGCGCTGTCTCTTTCCCGCCGTCAAGCCCGTACCCGATTTGAGCAGTATCGGCAAATTCTTTCTTCGTATCGGCATAAAGCATTCGGTCAAGCTCTACGACAGCCGTTTTCCATTTCGTTACCAGCTCAATAATATCATTTGGCATTATCCTGTCAAGCATTATACCTAAACACCGCTGCAAAACGTTGGCCGCCCAGGCCCATTCGTATGCCGGATAACTGTTATACATAGATTCAAATGCTTCTGCCAGTTGTACAGGTGAGTTGATAATATCGTTTTCAATATCGCTGAGCATCTTTTGCACAACCTGTTCCGGAGCAAACAAGCCGGCAAGGTCCACCCATTTTCCGGAGCCTGCTTTTGTTTGCGGCACCAGAGCTTTTCGAAGCTCATCAACATTCCCGAACTGTTTGTTTTCCAGCCGCTTAATCAGACAATTACCTAAGAATTTATCAATACCCATCCGGTATAGTTTAATGCCTCTGTCCAGCGCGGAGTTGTTAATCTTGACACTGTTATACGTAAAGTAATCGGTGTGCCTGCCCGACGTTGCCTTGAGGTTCGCAAGCAGCTGACAGCCGGTGAGCATCTTTTGAATCGTATATGGGCTTAAAAGTTTGAAATGTATATAGTCCAGTTTCCTCGGGTCTTTTCGCCTGTCGCGCCTCGGCCATTTTCGTGCGTCACGAACCGTTCCAACGTTGCGCAAATTAACGCCGGGAACAAGAACGCTTTCGTCTTCATGCTCAATAAGGTACGAAAAAGGCAAATCAGAAGTATCCGAATTCTTATAATGCCGGCCCATCACAACGGTAAACGCCCCGACCTTCGCCGGCCAGAGTATATACGAATCGCTCGCGGTCTTCGAGCCGCGCTCGACTATACCCTGATGGGTCGGTCCAAGTTTATACATATGATTGCTTTGGTTGGTTCCGCTGCCGGCATTTAAAAAGGAAAACAGCCCGGCAATCAGAAGCGTGGACTTATGATGTGTCACGGTATAAGGACCGGCGAATACCGAACAGGCCTCGCCGTGAAAACCGCCGCAGTTCGCGAAGAATACCGAGTTCTCCGCCGAATACTGCTTGGCTAATACAGTTCCCTGGCCGACAAAGCATTTATATATTATCGTCCCATCCGTAATCTTAGAGCCGTCGCACACAATAAAATCTTCCGCAAAAACGCCCGGCCCAATATAAACCGGGTCATCCGAACAGCTATTAACCGAGCCGTTCTCAAGTCTGCTTACACCCTCTATCACGCTCGCGGCGCCCACTTTGACGTTCTTGATAATCCGGCAGTTAATAAGCCTGGCTCCTTTACCAACTACACCCATAGAGCTTTTAACTGAGGCCGAATAGTCGGCTATCATTTGCTGCAGCTTGCCGATTACTTCCGGCCGGTGGCGATAAAACGCTATTATATAAGCCGTATGTGCCGACAATTGGTCGTAAATCGGTATCTCCCTGCCGCCTGATTCATTAACAACAGCAACCTCCGTCCCATTGCCGAATGAACTTCTGCCTTCCACCGCAAGCAAATCAATGTTATCTATCACCACCTCGTCTTCGATTATATAATTGGCAATGTAGTTCCTCACATGACTTATATATACGTTATTGCCGATTATGCAGTTGTGAATCGTCGCGTTACTAATCCCCGCCGGCTTCTTGACCCCTCCAAAAAATGATATCCGCTTTTCAAATACCCCCAATTTAACCCGCCCGCAAAAGTGCGTAGATTTCACTGTGCCTGCGTTGAAGCCATCGGCAACCTGAACTCCCGACCAGTCCTCGCAGCTACATCCCTGCTCGGTCAGTTGAGAGATTTGTTCGGCAGACAGCGGGCGAAACCTGTCTTGGCGGCAAACGTATTCTGATACCGGTTCTCTTCTTCCTGTTTCCAAATGATTTGTCATTTCAGCACAGCTCCGCTATGTCACTCCCATAGAAAAGGGAACCTGGTTAACCTGCGTTTTTACCGCAGGTCTTTCATTTCGAATCTGAAAAAATGAATCTTACAACCCGCAATCGCATAAATCAACATATTTATAACAGGTTACTTGTGAGGTGTTTTGTATTTTTTATACCTTATAAAAACTCAAGGCGCCCCAATATCACAGGGGATTTCCCCTTCTTTTCGGACGATGCTGTGATTTGGCGAACATGTAAATATAAATTAGATAATTCTCGGCAAAATTTGGAGTAATTCGTTGGAAGGTGCCGATGTTTACTGTATAAGGGATTATACTTTTGTTGGACAAGGAACCTGTAGTTAGTGCACCGGTTATGTCTAAGGATAAATTCAATTGGCGCAGGATGGGGACCTGAGCATCTGCTGGTTTTTGAGTTCAGGGATGATATGTTGTAAAAAAAATTGATGTTGCAAATCTCATGGATGAGACTATGCCGAATCAGACAAGAGTAACAAAAGTCTTGGCAACACTGCTGGCTTCAATGACAATCGGGGCGATAATCCTTATGGCCCTGGGTCATCACCCTCCATCCGCCGGCCCGTTTTCTCTCTGGACATATTACCGGCTCGACCCTGTCCAAAAAGCCATTTCATCCCGAGCCGCCCAGTCTCCGGACCGCTGGAACCGTATCGAGATTTACTACAGCGGCACCAAATCAGGCAATATAGAGCAGTTAGCCTCGCGCAGCGGCCTGGCCAGCCCCGATGATGTTAATTTCCACTTCTGTTTATGCAACGGCAGCGGCGGAGAAGACGGACAAATACAGGCAACAGAAAAGTGGAACAGACAATGGCCGCTCATCCCCGGCCCAACATGGTACGGCACCAGTCAGACTATCCGCATTTGCCTTATAGCTGACGGTAAAACCACGCACCTGACCGATTGCCAGATAAAGAGGATAGAAACACTTCTGGATGGACTCTGCAGAAAGTTTCGCATTCGACCTGAATCCATCTACTATCCAAGCGATTGGCGCTAAAATCACACAACTCCTGTCATTCTCATAAACAACCAAAGACCCTCTTTCCGGCAATAATCACTCATCAATAATATTGTCATCCTCACATGCCCTTAGCGGGAATCTCAAACCTAACTCAAAACTCAACACTCAAAATTAAAAACTAATTTACGCGGCCTTCTTACTCAAAATTTCATCCCACAAAAAAAGAAAGCCCGCCAGTGTTTCACGTTGCCATAGGCAAGAGGCGTGGCAGGCATGTTACATATTTTATACATTAAATTTCGACAGATTTCCACAAAATCCAAGCAAAACTTTATTCTTTTTAAGTACTTATGCTCTTGAGTTTATCCATTATATATACAAGATTTCATTAAACCTTTGCTGCCATTCATCTTCGTCAACAACATGGTATAAAACCTTCTGGCTTTCCAACTCCATCCCAAGTTGATTCGTTGTTGTCTTTTTTGCTAAGTCATTGCACAAGTCAAATACCGACCTCTTGTATTCGGTATCTTCACTTCCTTTTAGGTGTAAACCTTTGGTTTCAACAACAAAAACTCTGTCGAATTCGTTTTCACCGTTGTCCATAACAGTAAAAATAAAATCGGCATATATTCTGTATTTCCGCCATCCTTGAACACTGTAATCTTCTTTTGGAATATTTCGATACCAGAAAAATAATCTCTCCTGCTCTTCAAGATACCACGCTACCTTTTTCTCCATCTCATTAAAATCTTCCTCCGGAACATAATCAAACAAACTTCGTTCTAACTGCTCCCCGCTTTTCTTTGTTAGTTTCCGTGCAGACTTCACACGTTTTTTCTTTGGCAGTTTATATCCCAAATCATTTGCAACCACCAAAAAACGCATTTCGTCTTTCGATATCATTTCCCTGAAAATATGCTTGGCTAATTTGTCTTTCTCCTTAAACAAATGCTTTCGTAATTCCTCGATGATGAAAACAAAATTATTTACAACAACTTTCTTTTCATATTGTCCTAACAAGCCATCCATCACGTGTTTCCCGAATTCGTGTGCTACCCACGGATTCGGCACGATATCCATAAGGTGTCGTGCCATAAACACCGAATCAAGTTTCAAACTTCCCTTCCTCAGTGTTATTGCTTCTTTTAACTCTATAACTTGACTTATATCTTCGGAAATCCCGGCCACCTGCTCAAAATCCTTTTCCTCAATCAATGAGAGTGCCAGCGATGACATTTTATCCAAGTCTGTTTGCCCCCAGGGAATTCGGCTTGCTATGTCCATCTCATAATTTACTTTGCGCCAACCACTCCCATCCCGCATTACAAACACAGGTAAGATAACTTGACCCGCCGCTTTTGTGAACTTATGCCTCAGTTGACATAATCTTTCTTCCTCTTCCAAGCCTTCAACTTCATCCTCTACTGAGATCCGACCCATCAGGTCACCCAGTCCTTCACCTCTGAATCCTTGTCTTATCTCTTCGAGTAGTTTAGCTCCTTGTTGCTGAAAACAGAAGACATAGCTCTCGTCTAATTCCTTCATTCCAGTCTTCTTTGCAAATGGCTGGCGTAATATCCGCCCCACAAGTTGTGTTAATGCAGTCTTTGACCCTGGCTTTGTTAGAATACTAAGCACGTATGCAAATGCACAATCCCACCCCTCCTGCAACGCCTGTTTTGTAATAATATATCTGACTTGACAATTCCTTGACATCAATCCGCCGACGTCATCCACTTCTTTTAGCTCATCCTTCTCGCTTGTCTTTACCGCAATTTGCTCCGGCGGGATACCCATCACGTCTATAAGATGCTCCCTCACATCCTCTGCGTGAATAAATCCTGATCCACGTTGCCCTTTGCCGGTTCTTTCTACCTGGATAAGGCAAATCGGCCTGATGTAATCTCCGGTTTGCCCCTCATATTCGCGTGTTTTCTCCTTCAACATCTCTAAATGATTATGGCTGTCCAGCAGGGTATCTTTCCAGTCGGGACTTGCCTTATTGAAGATGTGCAGGTCAAACTTAATCATCTCCTCCCGGTTGAGTTCTATCCCCGTTATATCAACTAAAATGTTACTTCCTTTTGCCGGTGTGGCTGAAAGTTCAACAATTATACAAGGATTAAATCCCCTCAGAGTTCCCTGTG
The DNA here is from genome assembly GCA_013202635.1 of Planctomycetota bacterium. Taxonomy (GTDB): domain Bacteria; phylum Planctomycetota; class Phycisphaerae; order Sedimentisphaerales; family Anaerobacaceae; genus NIOZ-UU13. The sequence continues at coordinate 2,123 of JABMRO010000112.1, read as the reverse complement.
CAGTCTCACTATATGCCTTATGCCCCTCGTCGAGTATTACAATTGGACTTAAAAGACGAAGTGTATTGCCAAGGGAAGTCTTTATCTGTTTGCCCCAAAAGGCGCTTTCTGCCTCGAACGTATCGAGATTCCCTACCTTATCGAGCAGATCACTGTTGCCCTCTACATTATCCTCATCCGGAAAGAAATCTGCAAATCCACCGCTGTCGCGGAACATCCTCAGAACTTCTTTGTTACGCCTTGACGCCGAAGGCAGCATCAACATCAGAACGGCTAAGTTTTCCTCAACATCTAGCGGCGTAAATCGGTCCGTCTTTTCTAAAATAACCGTCCGCCCACCGCTTGCAATATCCAAATGCTGTCGATAAGGATGGTCCCTGTTTCGCAGGCCCTTTATAGTCTGCCTGTATATCTGTGTCGTAGGAACTATCCAAAGCACAAGACCTGTTTGTCTCTTTAGAAAGCTTGTATTTATAAGGTCGATTGCCTTAACGGCCAAAAAAGTCTTTCCGCCCCCCGTTGGTACTTTCAGACAAAAACTCGGCAAAGGCCGGCCAAGTCCGTCCCTCTTACCGTTATAAGCCCTACGAATATCACACTGCTCCCACGCCACCGAAGGATAATCGCGAACAAAGCTTCCTTGGCCCTGTGCGACCATCTGCTCATATTGGTTGCGCGCTGCATACAGATTATCCAGATACCGCTTAACCTGCCCCAATGCCTTCTGCTGATATTCCTTCGGCTCCATAACTCCACATCGCCATACCCGACTGCCGAAACTTCCATCGTCATTCCGAGCGCAGTCGAGGAATCTATTCCGAATTGTCATTCCTGCGAAAGCAGGAATCCACTATTTTTATTTCACTAATTGATATATCTCAAACGGTAACTGTGCAAAATCTATACGCAATTCATCAAGATGTCTCTGGTCAAGATACTTAGTCGGCGCAAAGACAAGTCTTCTCTTCTTTTTATAAGTCCCAAGAGCCTTTGTTCTGTCCAATGTTAGTGCCGTTTTCTTAAGATATTCCAAGTCCGGCTTATAAAAAAGATACACCAGATAATTTGTACTTTCCCCTGCGAAATTCTTCTTTTCATCCAAAACGCTTTCGTCAAACTCTTCTCCAGTTGCAGTATAAAATACATACCGTGCAAGCTCTTTATAAGTCGGCAGGTTATCTCCACTCAGAATACTCTCCATCTCTATCGGCGCGCCCAACTCAAAATAACTAAAACTCCCTCCTAATCCATTCTTGAGGTTCTCATCCTTGGCTCCCGGCACCCCCTTAATCACTCGTCTTACACGTTCGGCTGTTATCTTATCTGCATAATCCTCACACTCAACCAATATAAACCGCCGATTGCCACCATCCTTTTTGTTCAAAGCCAACACAGCGTGAGCAGTTGTACCAGAGCCAGCGAAAGAATCTAAAACTATGTCGTTCTCCGACTGCTGTGTTGCTACACGTAGAATTCGTTCTATTAATAACGGGGGTTTAGGATTTTCGAATAGCTCTGAACCTTCAAGAATAACCTTGATCTCTTGGCGAGCTTGTTGTGTATGTCCTGCCTCTGTGTGTTTCCAAATAGTCAGAGGTACTATACCTTTCTGCGCTTCGGTAAGAAATATTTTGACACGAGGTACATTGCCACCGTTTTTACCGAACCAAATGCGGTTATCAGCAATGAGTTTGGCAAGATTCTCCTTGGGCATCGACCAACTTCGACCGGAAGTCGGATAAACTTTTTTACCGCTCGGTGTCTGTATAGGGTAGTCGTAATCAGCACTATACGTCTTTACCGTTAAATCTGCAGATGTCCAAGGACCACGAGAGTCGTTATCAGGATTTAAGTATCGTGCCTTTGACTTCGCTGTTCGTGGCAAAAGATTAGGAAACCAATTAAGCTTGTTCTTTGCATATACCAAAATAAAATCATGATTATCCGAAAACCATTTAGCGTCACTTTGTGGGGAGAATTTCTTTTCCCAAATAAGGTTAGTAATAAAATTATCCTCGCCAAATGACAGATCCATCAGACTTCGCAACCTATGCTGTTCATTATCATCGATGGAAACAAATATCACTCCATTTTCACCAAGTAGCTCCCTCAAAAGTTTCAAT
>JABMRO010000111.1 GCA_013202635.1 Planctomycetota bacterium | reverse complement strand
GCGCCGGGTTTGTTTTCGTATTTGGCAACCAGCTTATCTTTGCCCAACAACCTGGTGTGGACGGCATAGTGACTCAGGTAGAGAAAGAACGGGCTGCCTTTGTGCCGGGCGATAAACTCTACCGCTTCAAGGTTGCAGCGGTCAACCAGATATTCTTTGCCGGGCAGGCGTTTTTCGATTTCGCGGTTGAAGTGGTATGGATGAAAGTAGCTGCCGCCGCCGATGCCGCGATTTTCCGAGACTATTACTTCGTCGAAGCCCTGGAGGTCGGGGCTTATTTCCCTGGCTCCGTGGTTGGCGTAACCGGTGAGATGCCACTTGCCGATGATGCCTGTTGTGTAGCCGGCTTGCCTGAGCATCCCGGCGATAGTGACATAATCGGTCGAAAGGTGTTTGGCGTCGTTTGGCCGGAGGTAGTCGGTAATACCGAGCCTTGCAGGATATTGTCCAGTCATCAGGGCGGCCCGATAAGGCGAACAGACCGGGGCTGCCGCGTAAGCTTCGGTAAACCTCATACCCTGGCTCGCCAGTTTGTCGAGATTTGGCGTTTCGTTGAACTTGTTGCCGTAGCAGCCCAGCTCGGCCCAGCCCAGGTCATCGGCGAGGATGAAAATGATGTTTGGTTTTTCCCCGGATGCCCTGCCGTCGGTCAGCCGGGCGATGCCCGCACAGCCGTTTGCCGCCAGTGTGGTTGCGCTTAGAGACAGGGCCTTTAGAAATTTGCGACGTGAGAAATTCAACATTTTCATACTTGTTTCCTCTCGTTCTTTTTTGAGGTTTTTATTCGGCTTGTATTGGCATTTCGGTTATTTTCAGTTGAAGAATTTTTCGAGTTTCGCCGGTAACTTTAGCCTGCTGGGACATTCGAATCGGCCAAAGCCAGATTATCTTTTCACTGTCAGCAACAATAAGGAGTTTTTGCCGTACCTGCTGCGGCAGCCGTGCAGCGGTAAGGAATTTCCCCACTTTTTTTTCTTCGTCCAGACCCAAGGGAACAAACCTGTCACCGGCCCTGCGAAAACGAATAACCAGGGGTGATTTTATTTTATTAAAATCAAACCTTTCAACGAAATTGTTTTTTTCCGCCTTGAATTTCTCGAATTCCTCCTCGCCAGCGTCAAAAATAGCCGCCTTTATTAAATACCTGCCGAACCTTGTTTGCCCGGGATGACCAGCTTGATACTTTTGTCAATAAGCTTGTCGGAAAGAGATATTTTTTCAGGCCGGGTGAAAATCAAATTCCCATATTCGGCGCGAACCAAACATTCGCCCGGCAAATCCATTTTCCTGCCGGTGGTGTTTTGCTGAGCTAATTGTAATATCCTTTCATAGTGATATTTGGTTAAATTTCTCTCGCCACAGCCGAGAGCCGTCAAGCCCCGCCTAAGAAGCTCAACTATCACCGGTTGCGGCTGAGCTAAAAGCAATTTTGAATCCAGCGTCACCTTTTCACCGGTACAATCAGCGGCTTTCGGCCAAACCTCATCTGCACGACGGCATAGGAGCTTATAGAACCTGCGGGCTGATTCGGACAGCTCAGATAATTGCTCGACGAGTGAGCCGGTGCAGTCTTGTTGTAACTGCGGAAGCAGCCGGTGCCGAATGTAGTTTCTTCTGTATGTGCAATCGGCATTTGTGTGATCCTGTCGCCATTTTAGATTCCGATGCTGCAGGTATTTAATGATTTGAACTCTATCGACACACAGCAAAGGTCTTACAAATTGAAATTCGTCATTAAAAACACGTATCGGCCAGATACCCCCGAGCCCGCGAAGCCCTGTTCCCCGGGACAAGCGCTGTATGAGGGTCTCGGCATTGTCATTTTTTTGATGTGCGGTTGCTATTGCCCTGCAGTTGTTGGCTTTTGCAATCTCGATAAGATTTTTAATCCGCAGTTGTCGAGCGGCTGTCTCAATCGAGAGCTTTTTGCGGGCGGCAAACTTGCGCACATTCACTCGCCTGGTGGTTATGGCTAACTTCAGCTTGGCGGCCTGTGCGATGACAAAATCTTCATCCGAATCCGCACGGGCTGCTCTCAACTGATGGTTTATATGGGCACAGAGCAACTCTGCTCTGAAAGTGTTCTCGCGTCTTAGCGCCGAGATTGCATACAGGAGCGCGGTTGAATCCGCTCCGCCGGAAACCGCCAACAAAATTTTATCCGCAGAGCCGAAAAGCTCATTCGCTTTTATAAAACCGGCCACCTTTTTCTCAAATTTCGACAACATAAAGCAACCTGTCATTCCTGTCGGCAATGACACTGGGAATCGGTCAGTTTGAGTTATTCCATAAAAAAACGGGCCTGATAGCAGCCAGGCCCGAATTCATATTTAAAACTTTTATCTCAAACTTTTTTCAGCATCAGTTATTGTTCTCCTCGATTTTGTACAAGGCTTTTATCCGCTCTTCCGCATACTCTTTCCATAATCTGCGTTTTCCATACTTACCTTCCGTTTTGAGGGCTTCCCGATAAAGCTTCAGAGCGTCGGCGTTGCGGTGCAGGCGTCTATCCAGAATACGCGCCGATCTGAACCTGGCTGGATGAGGAGTTTCGGAGTCCCACTGATAAGCCCTTTTGTAGTACAGAAGTGCTATCGAGTAATCCCGAAAATATTCATAAATTTCACCGGCCTTAAACGCCGCATCATCAATCTTGTCACTGGTAGGATAGCTCCTTATCAGCCGGTCGTATTTATCCAGAGCCGCGCGCAATTTGTCGTGATTTTTTCCGATGATAAATACGCTTGCTTCCTGTTCGAGCTTCAGGGCGTCCTCAAACAGGTCGTCTGCTTCCGGAATCGAAGTGCTCGCTCTCAAATTCGAATCGAGTATTTCAGCCTCAATAATGTACTTGTATTGCGGGATAGAATCCAGCGACATTAATTCCTCATTGGCCCACTTGAGCTTCATATTGTTTCCGGTTTTGGTGTAGTATCTTATTAGCAGTTCCAGTCCCTGCTGATATGCCCGCCTATTGATTGCTATCTGCTCGACAATATCAGTTTCTCCCGCCTGTGAAAGATTAACTGAGCCGACAGTACCGACCGCCGTTGTGCTTCGGCCCGGCAAAAGCCGTCCTCTGCCGCTGTCAGCTTTCTGGCAGCCAACCATTAAGTTCAATGAGATGATAACTACTGCGCTAAGAACTATCCTTGCCATAATGGCCTCCTTTCAAACTTCAACCTAATCCAGTCCTTATAACTGATAATATTGCCATCCCCCCGAACAAGGGGACAATTGTAAATCATCAATTATCACTTAAAAGCCTTTTCGTCAAGGACAAACACCTAAAAAATATTTAGTTCGGCACTTGTTTATATCAGCCTTCATACCGGAAATGACCTGTTCGCTGAGTTGTTCCAGCTCCAGCGGCAATCTATCTGTTCGACGGCGTAGTTGCTAAGGCCAGATAATTTGTTACCTGCGAGGTACGGATGCACCTGTTCTTACGGGCTGTTACGGCGCTGCCCGAGAGTAAAATCGCCCTTACTTTCGTCTTTTTGTGAATCCTGTGAAGGCTTTAAAAAGTATTTATTAACAGGTGCAGGGGCAGTTATTATAGGCCGTAAGCGGAAAAAAGGGCCGATTTGAGCACTGAAAAAAGCTGCAAAAGACCGTGAAAAGGTTTGACTTTTGGGGCCGATTTGGGTATAATAATATAATTAATAAAATCCCGATGGGGCCAGTGAGGAGGTCATCTGAACAACCATATTGTCAGAGGTGTTCTTTCCGCTTAAGTTGAAACTTCTCGCCAATTAGCTGAGAGTCCCGTCATAATGTGACCTGGAGAAAAGGAAGATGAAGCCGAACCGGTTGACTTTAACTGTTCTTATTATTCTTGTGACGGGTTGTGTTTTATTTTTACAGGCCGGCTGTGAAGAAGAGGCTATGGCGCCGAGAAGTCTCAATCCCGACTGGTTCAAACAGCAGACCTGGGCGGCAATAAATCAACAGGCGCCACAACGCACTATAGCAGCGGCACCGTCGGTCACAGCGGCACCGAGAATTGCATTTGAAAAAGTAACTCACAATTTCGGCGATGTGGGTCCGGGAACAAACCATCTTTGCGAGTTCAGATTTACCAACACCGGAAATGGCGTTCTAAAAATAGGCGAGGTCAGCAAGGTCTGTGGTTGTACACCATTTTCATTGGACAAAACTGAATATACACCGGGCGAAAGCGGCACGTTGAGAGTGAGATATTATGCTGAGCCACCATACGGCGGCGCAAAGAAACAGTTGTTTGTGCACAGCAACGACAGGCGAAATCCGAAGATTGCCCTGACCATAGAGGCCAGAATTGCGGCAAAGGTTAATTTCGAACCGAAAGCGCTGGGTCTTTCACTTAAGCATCAAAACGCCGGCTGTCCTCAGATAACCCTTACCAGCCTTGACAATCAGCCTTTTTCAATACGCGATTTCAAATCGACCGCTAATTTTATAACCGCCGACTATAATCCTTCAGTGAGAGCGACGAGCTTTGTTCTTCAGCCAAGGGTCGATATGGCCAAACTGGAACAAACTTTGAATGGGCGTATCGAGATTGGACTGACCCATCCTGAATGCAAGACTGTTACTATCAGCGTTAATGCACTGCCAAGATTCAATATATCACCGCGCCCGATTGTCGTTCGCGACGTGAGGGCGAAAACTTCGGTAACAAAGAAGGTTCGGATACAAAACAACTATAAGGATTATTTTGAGCTTGAACCGGTGTACTCAAAAAAAGGTACCGTAAGGGTTTTGAACAAACAAAAGCTTGTCGATGGTTATGAGCTTGAGCTGAGTATAACGCCCCCGGCTCAAAGAGGGCGGGCGAGCATTTTCACGGATACAGTAGTTGTGAAGATAAAAGGCGGCGGGAATCTGGAAATTCCCTGCAGCGGATTTTATCCGAGGCCAACCACCGTATCTCGGGTGCCCATTACAAAAAAGACCACAAAAAGCGCAAAGGATTGCAAAACTTGCGGTCCAAAAATATTCTGACCTGATGCTTAGGAAGACTAAAGCTTCCCAAGTATATTCCAATCACTTCGCGATAAGGCATACCTTTTTTGAAATGCCTTCCTGCTACTGTGTAACAACTCAATAGGCGGGATTTTCTCGTGCTCAAATTTTTTGTAATTTTTTTATTTTTCTCTTCGCCACGCTTGACAAAAGATAAATTTGTGTTATATTTGTAATAGTTGATATAGTACAAGTGTTAAGGGTTGATTTATGCAGATTCGTATAAACAACGCATCAGACAGGCCCGTTTACCAGCAGATAATAGACCAGGTCAAGCGAGACATTGCCTTAGGCAGGATTATTAAAAATGAAAAGCTGCCCACCGTGAGGCAATTGGCCGGACAAATCGCCATAAACCCCAACACGATAGCCAAGGCCTATCGGCAATTGGAGCAGCAGGGCATTATTGTTACCAAGGCCGGCGCGGGTGCTTTTGTGGCTAATCTTGACAGTAATTTGAGCAGGTCAGTCAGAAAAAAACTCATTTCTGAGGAACTTGAGCGGATAGCAGTAGATGCCTTTCACATGCAGATTGAAAGTCAAACGCTGTTGGAGTGGTTCAATAGCGCAGTAGCCAAATTCAATTTGCCTTCCGGGAAGGAGTGACCGAATGGTTCAGAACGTTATCAGAGTTGAAAATCTTGTCAAATACTTCGACGGCCGGTGCGTCCTGGACGGCATCAATCTAAAAGTACCGCAAGGCTGTATTTACGGCCTGCTGGGGCGAAACGGCGCCGGCAAAACAACAATTATCAGGATTCTTCTGGGACTGGAGCCGCCGACGCGTGGACAGACTTTTCTGCTGGACACCGAATCGAGCGAGCTTTCCGCGAAGCTCCACAGCCGAATCGGATACGTAGCCGAAGGGCACAACCTTATCCAGAATTATAGAGTCGGCAGGCTTATAAAGCTCTGCAAAGACCTTTCGATGAGCTGGAATGATAAGTTTTTTGAGCATCTGATAGAAAAATTCCGCCTGCCCACCGACCGCAGGGTAAAAGAGCTTTCCATCGGTATGCGGGCACAACTGAACCTTGCCCTTGCTTTGGCGATAGACCCGGAGCTTCTTATCTTCGACGACCCGACATTAGGGCTCGATACCATCGCCCGGCGGCAGTTCCTCGAGCTTGCCATCGACCTTATTCAGCGGCAGGGACGAACGATTTTATTCAGCTCTCATATCCTCAGTGATGTCGAGAGAATCGCCGATAGGATAGGGATATTTGCCGCCGGAAAGCTCGTTGTGGATTGTCCTTTGGAAGAGCTTAAAGAGCGGGTGAAAAAATTGCGCGTAATCTTTCCGGAATCCGCACCGCAAAATCTCTATCTGAAGGAGATTGTAAATCAACAAATCGACGGCCGTGAAAGGGTAATTACAGTTGCGAACTGGAACGGGCAGAAGCAGACCGTTCTGGATTCTTTCAAACCATCGAGCTGCACGGAGATTCCGATGAGCCTTGAGGACATATTCATAGAATGCACTAAGCCCAGTCCGGAGCCTATTGAAAGCTGATAGCAGGAGATTTGAAAATGTTTACACTTATAAAAAGAGAAATTCGGGACCACGTCGTGTATTTCATAGGAGCGGCTGTTTTATCGGCAATCTTTATCATCATCTCGATTTCTGTTATCAGCCAGTTCGAATCTTCTCAAAGAAGCGGCTACAATCCCGGAGATTCACAGGTGTTTTCGATAGGTGTTGGAGTGCCGACTATTGCTATTACCATCATTGGCTTTTGTGGTTTGGGCGCTTCCCAGATGTATTTAGACAGGACCAGAAAAATCTCCGCATTTTTATCGACATTAGCGGTCAGCAGAAGCCGGATATTGGTTGCAAGGATTATTACTGGGATTCTGGTAATTCTGACTTTACTTGTTCCCCTGGCTGTCACGGCCGTGACTTTATTGCGTCTTTACGTTCCACCTGTCCTGATTTATCCAGGTATGGTTTTTGAAATATTCGTTGCAGTATTTTTAATGGCATTTGCCTGCTATTGCATCGGCTTACAAACAGGCTGGGCCTCAAGCAAGATTGCCCCTACGTTAGGGGGAATGGCCTTAACATGTATCTTTGTCCCACTGATTTTTGTCAAGGGGTTTGGCGTGCATGTCGTGGTGATACTTGTGCTGTTTATTATCGCTTCTCTAATACGCATCCGGCATACTTTTATGACAACATCACTTTAGGAACATAACTATGAAGCATCTAATCAATAATCCTGTCAAAGTTTTTGCCACGGGCTTTATTGTCCTGGTATTACTGAGCCTGCCGCTGTTCTATATTCGGATTACCTGTGAGGCGTCCCTCCTTGAAGGGATGCTTCGCGAGGTCAAAAGTGTTTCTATAAGCCCATCCGGCCTGGTGCCGGACGAGTATGAAAATGACCCGAACGTTGCTATTCACTCCAAAGCGTCCGCACATATGCGTTTCGCATCCCCGAAATCGCTTGGAATTTTCGACTATTTTCAAGCGAGGTTACCGGGAGGGCGCCTCTCAAACGTTTATTTCTTTGGATCTGACGAAGATTGTATGTATTTTGATAAAAAGTCAGGCCTAATCGTTCACCACTATTTTGACATGCAAGTAATGCCTGACAAAAGGACAACGAGCAAGAGGGTACAAATCTATATCGGGCCGGAAGGAGTTTCAGAAAACCCGGATAAAACTCTCGGTCGATTTATTGACCCTATTATAGACCGCGGCTGGACTTGTATGACACAGAGAGAATCGCGTGAGCTAATATTATATGGCAAGGAACTGCGACGCTTTTTCAAAATTGATTCCAATAAAGGAACAGTAACCAAAGGCCCTGAACTTAAAAAAGGCGATCCTCCAAAACCAATCCAGATAGGCCTATTGTGTAAAAACTATCCTTTTTTGCATTACTTCCAATGGACACCTCCCAAAATTAAGGACCCCGACGAGGATCCAAACAAAACAGATAATCGATTTCCCGTACCCGCTCCCAAACCAGTCATACCGACAGCTTTCAGGCATAATGCAGGCCCGTATTTGCTGGTCCTTGACAAATCAGGCAGGATTTACCAACTCGACAAAGAAACACTTAAATTTGTTCAAGTCGATGGGCATAACATGCTTGCTGGCCGGCTGCCGAGACCGGAGTCCTACTTTGGCACAAGAAGCCCCATGGCAAAGCCACAGGATTTGTTGGGCTATGAGGTTTGGCCCCTTGCCTTGACAACTCACTTCTTCGGAGAAGACCCGGAATCTAAAAAAGTATTTTTTGGGGAGCCGCCCGGACCTATTGATCCTTCAAACACAAGAATTGAGAGGAAATATTTAGGAATGTTCGCAGCGAGCCTTTCTCGTAATGGAACTGCGTTGACTCTGTCTGTCTTCGATGAAAAAGGAAGAGAAATCAAAAGTGCTGACAGCAATTTTACAAAACGGGAGGGGTCGCGTAACATATCTTCTCGTTCCAGCAAGGCGGTGTTCTTCAGGCCACCCTTCGCATCCACATTTACCATTGTCAAATATCTTGCGGAGAACCTTCATCCACCGATTCTTTCTCTTGCTTCTTACTTCACAGCGTCCACCTTTGAAGCCGCCGCCGGCCACAGGGGATTGTTTTTACTGCCCAATTCATTCGTAGCAATGCATGGCAGAGATTTTCGTGGAAATTTTGAAGGATTCATGTCCGCATTGTGGTGGATATCGCCATCGATAATATTGGCGATATGGCTTGCAACGCGGGTAAGTAAAAATGCGGTTGTTGTCGGGCTTTCGGAAAATGCAAGACTTTACTGGATACTTGGAACGCTTGCCTTTGGTTTGGCGGCCTATATTACATACAGACTTACGAGGCCGAAGATTACTTTAGTAACCTGTCAAAACTGCGGCAAGATGAGGAGGCCGGATATGGACAGGTGCCATCGCTGCAAAAGTGACTGGCTCGTTCCGGAGCTTACGCCTCCGGCCTGGCGGGTCCTCGACGGTACAGAACAAAAAGAACAAGCAGAAAGGGCTGATGAAGGCTCAATAGCGGATGTGGAGAGTGCGGAGGATGCCGCGGCGGAGTAAAAACCTGTTTCGATAGAAAATTTTCTGTTACTTCCGGCAAGCCACCGGCCTATTTATAAATGAGGGCCGTATTAATGAATAATGATGATAAATACATCCAGCAATTACTCTGCCAAGCTCGCTCGGGCAGCCGCAAAAGCATGGGGCAATTAGCTGTTGTCGTCCGGGAGCGGCTGTATCCATTTGTCTTTCGCACCACATTAAATCACGACCTTACCGAGGATGTGCTGCAGGAAACGCTGCTTACGGTAGTGCGGCAGGTTGCTTCGCTGCGAGAGTCTCGAAGGTTCTGGCCATGGGTGTATCGTATCGCCTGGAGCAAAATTCAGGACAACCACAGGCGGAGCCGGCTCCGGACCAGCGGGAAGACTTCACTGCTTCAGTATCATGCAAGCGATGCGCGAGTGGGCAGTGACAGTATCCTGGATGCCCAGATTCACGCCGAGAGCCTCCAGCAGGTCTCGGAGGTTTTAGAACAACTCAGCCATCATCACAAAGATGTTCTTCGCCTTCGTTACTATGAGCAGTTGCCGTATGACCGGATAGCGTCGATGACACGCACAACGCCTCAGATGGCCCGTGTTCGATTCCACCGTGCAAAAAAATCCCTCAAAGCCCGCCTTCTCGCCTGCTTAATGTAACGAAATAAAACACCTCTGTGTAAAATGAAGTCGGAATAATTATAGGCTCCTGTACTTCGTGATTAAACAGATTACACAAAAACGGATAAGGGGGGTATCTCGCACAAAAAATTTGGTTTTTGCTTAAAGGCTGTTGGGATGATATACTATTATCAGGCTTCTGCAGATTCGTACAAAGAGGAATTTTTCGATTTTTGGTATTAACAAAATACGTCCGACAAACGACTAATACCATTGGAGTTAAAAAATGGCCGACGAATATTCTGTTTCAACAAAAGTGTACGAGACTGCCGAGCTTGGCAAGCTGAGCATCCTCGATATGCTGAAATACTTTGAAAAGCGCGGTGCGATGCGGGTCTCGGATTTGCATATCAAGGTCGATGCTCCGCCTGCATATCGCATAGACGGCGACCTGGTAAAACTCAAGGGCCCAAACGTGACGCCCAAGATGGCCAAGCAGCTTCTCTATCCGCTTTTAAGTAACGAAAAATTGCGCAAACTCCGCGAAAGATACAGTATTGACTGCTCTTATCGACTCGGCTCACTCCAGTTTCGAATCAACATCTTCAGGGAGAACGACGGCCTGGCCGGGGCAATTCGGGCCTTGTCGCTGGACATACCGCCGGTTGAGGATATCGGTTTTCCAAATGACGTCTGGAAAGACATCATCAATCGGCGGCACGGCCTTGTTCTTATGACCGGTATCACAGGCGCAGGAAAATCCACAACAATCGCTTCAATAATACACCGAATCAGCGAAAAAAGTGCCTGCCGGATTATGTCCGTCGAGGACCCAATCGAATATATCTTCCCTCAGAGATACTCAATCACCTCCCAGCGTGAACTCGGAAGGGACGTCGAATCATTT
>JABMRO010000110.1 GCA_013202635.1 Planctomycetota bacterium | reverse complement strand
GTACCAGGGAGTAGAACCTACGATTTTTATCGCCACCTTGCGACGAAGATATCGTGCTTCCTGGTCTATCTCGCGAATTGGAACAACGACCTCGACATCGTGCAGGGTATTTCGAATTGACTCGGCATCCTTATAGGTCAAGCCGTAGATAAGCATTTCATCTCCCTGGCCGGAGTCGGCTTGCTCATTAGGTGGCTCAATTGTTTCAATAATCAAATTTGTGCTGCCAAGTCGCGCTATCATCGCCTGTGCCTCCTGGCTGGCCCCTTCGCCTATAGCGAGCATAGCGATCACAGAGCAAACGCCAAAAATTATACCCAACATAGTTAGAGTAGAGCGCAGCCGATGCATCCATAAGCTCTTGAAGCCCAACTTAGCCGTTCTTTTAATTCTAACAAATCGCATAATAACTAAGGTTTAAGATTCTTCTTTGGCATCCAATTTAGTTTCTTCTTTAGTTTCTTTTTTCGTTTCCTCTGTAGTTTCCTTTTTTGTTTCCTCTGTGGTTTCTTTTTTCGTTTCCTCTGTAGTTTCCTTTTTTGTTTCCGTTGTCGTCCACCTCGGTGGATTAAGTAACACTTTCTCGCCCTGGGTCAAACCACTTTTTATTTCGACAAAATCATCGTTAAACAGTCCAGTTACAACCTCACGTTTCTCCTCACGGCCGCCTGCCTTAACATAGCACAGTTCTTTTTCGTCCACCGTGACGACCGATTGTATCGGTACATATAGAACATCATGCAGCTCATCAATAAGAATTTCAACTTTCCCCGACATACCGGTCTTGATAGAATCGTGCGTTCCGTCAATACTCACATCCGTCGGGTAAACTTTAAGGTCCGGATTCAGGAATCGCTGCGGTTCAGCTAACGGCGCTTTTTTCAGCACCTTGCCGGTAAAAGTCTCATCTGAAAATGCCGCAATGCTTATCTTGGCCTTTTGATCCAGTTGAATTTTATCAATCCAGTTTTCGTGAATCTTGATCTCAACTTTCATTTTGGACGCATCAGGTATCGTTATAATCTTATAGCCTTCGGGTACATCCGCTCCCTGTTCAATTTTTACCCTGCTCCACTGTTGCGTGCTCGACCAGTAAACTACCTGGCCCACGGCGGGTGCCTTAATCACGCAGGCTTCAATCTGGTCGTGGAGTTTTTCCAAGCGCTCCGTTTGCATTTTGAACCTGGCGTCGGCGCTCGTAAGCTTCGCTTTGGCCTGGGCCAGTTGCGCACGGGCGCGTGCCTCTGTTCGCACTAACTCAAGCTTGGCCTCGTGATAATCACTCAGGAACGTCCGGGCTCCTTTGGGGAAATCATAAATCTGAAACAATGTTAAATTTTTCAAAGCCGCTTTCTTCTGAATTTCAAACCTTGCTACATCCAGCTTGGAGCTTGTCAAATCAAGCTCAGATGCGTAATTTGCATCGTAGAGCTTTTGTTGTCCATCATTTACGTCAATCGCTTTTTCTAAGTTGCCTGTGGCAAGAAGAATAGCATCTCGTAAAGTATCTATTAGCTTCGAAGCCTCGCCACCTAAGTTGGGATCGTTAATCAGCGATGTCATATCAGGATTTGAATTCGGTTCACTCGCCATATTCTCCATTACTTTCTTTGCAATACCTGCTCCCAGATACTTCTGAAAGTCCATCAGAGCGAATTCCACTTTCAACTTTGCCGCGGTGATGTCACTTTCATTTTGTTTTACCTGAATAAGATACGACTCATTGGCATTGGAGAAGCTTGCCTCGGCGGTGGAAAGCTCAATTGATTTTTGTGACAATTGTTCCTCCAACTTCGAAGAATCCAGCTTCACGAGCACCTTGCCGTCATTTACATCTTCCGGAGTTATATTTGTACCTTCAGGCACAATGCTGACTATCGTCGCTCGTCCTTCCACTTTGGACTTAATATCTACCGAGTCAACCGCCTTGATGTCCCCGCTTTCAGTTACGCTGATAATCAAATCGCCGCGTTCTACAGTAAAGAGCCCTGTTCCCGTATTCGAATTATTAGAGCCGCCTGTCTTTGGGCGTAAAAAACCGAACACACCTACAGTAATAATTACAGCTACGGAAACCAAGATTATAAGAGATCTTCGGGCTAAACCCAAATTGCCAGCCACTTTGTTAACCTGCTTTATTGTTTTCTTGACTTTCATCTTATTATCTCTTTCAATTGTACTTGTTGTTATCGCTCACACATTCCCTCGGCCTGACATGCAAGATGCTAATCACCAAAAACTCTATTAATGTAAAGCCGTTTTGTTAACAGATAACGTTTGCCCTTCTCTTTCATGATGATAATGAGTTTCGCTGGTATACTTACTGTCATAATTATAGCACATTCAATCAAGGTGATGCAAGCTAATAGTTCCATGAAAATATTGTATATAGAATATTGCTAATATTTTGAAAAAGCCCCTGCCTTTTTAAGGAGGGTGGTTATATGCAAATAATGACGGACAGGGACTTCTCTAATATATAAGACGCTTCCCGATTAGAAATGTTACAGTTTTTTTAAAAAGTTCTGAAAATATTACAAAACAAGGCTATCTAAGAGGAATTGTATCGCTCTACAATGGCCAAACTCAAGCCGAAGGGTATCTGAGGTAGAGTCGGGGGATTTAACACAAACTGGGCTGGGGTAGAGGAAGGAGGAAGTGAAAAAACTCAGTAAGCTTAGTACCACACGGTAGGTTAGTAGCCCAATCTGCCCCAGATGGCTTCCTGCATCTTCTGTACATCAGCGATGCCCTCTTCGGTAGTAGGCGTATAGTTATACTGCAGGTTCGCCATCTTACCGGCCCGTATCGTTTCTGCCCCTCTGTACTTCCAGTAGGCGCTGTGGCCGTCAGCGAAAGAGACGTTCGTGCCGTCCCCGTGCCGGACAAACGGCGGGTCCCACCATCTTGGCGCAGTGTAGTGAATCGCATAGCTATCCGGACTGATCTGGCCTTCATCAAGAAAAACGAGTCTATAAGCGGGAGCGGGGACGCTGATTTCTGATCTCCTCTTGACCATCAACACCGTCTTGCCCACTCTCACTCCCCGGTTACCGATATATGTTCCAGTTGCATCAAAACAACCGTTCATCCCATAGCCTGTGGAGTACGTGCCCATCTCTCCACCAACACCGGTCGGGCCCCCGTACACTTTATCGGCACTGTTGTACGGAAACAGCGCTCCGACTCGCATGGCCTCCATT
>JABMRO010000109.1 GCA_013202635.1 Planctomycetota bacterium | reverse complement strand
TTATCAAGCTCTTTATATTGAATCATTGTATGATTACCGCGATATACCGAATCCTCAACATGCCACCCCGTTTAAGATCGTTCATGGCTTTCTCGCCAAGCATCTGAAAGCTTATTCTCATCTAGTTACAAATGTTGGAGAGGTGGAGAGTACCGATATTTTCACGCAAGAGAATCGTTGCGCGCAATGGCAGAAGGTGTAGGCATTCCGATCATTCACAAGGCAAAGCAATGGATAATACCAACAATTTCATCGAAGAAAAACAAAACTTAGAGTTGACGATAGAACACATCGATAACAGGGTCAAAGACCTAGAGAGCCGACCTATAGAAAGGGGTGCTGCTGATCGGGAATCGGAGCTCAAACAGCGGAGACACCGTATGGACGATATAACCACTTTGAAGATGGCCCGTAGCGACCCGTATTTTGGGCGCATCGACTTTGCATATGACGATTCTCCGACCAAGGTGGAAACGTTTTATATCGGTAGGCACTTTATAGAAGTGGACTATGTATATAGTAGGTGGGCTCCGATAGCGCAACTGTTCTACCGACCTCTGCAGGGTAAGTATGTACGCAAGGACGGCAGAGAGTTTACTGGTAAGGTGCATTTAAAAAGAGAACTTACGATTGACCGCGCCCGTCTGCTCCAATTGGTGGACGTATATAAATTGTTGCCTCCATCTGGGGAGGTACAGGGAGCAGCCTCCCCTAAACTTATAAGGACTCTAGCCAGATACAGGGAAGGTGGACTTGAGGATATCATTGAGACGATACAACCTCAGCAGTACGAATTTATCGCCAGCAGGCCAGAACACATAATGATTATCCAGGGTGTCGCAGGCAGTGGGAAGAGCGAAATCGGATTACACCGGCTTTCATATTTGTTATCTCCAGACAATGAACTGGGGCTGAACATAAAGCCTGAACGAGTTATCTTTTTTGCACCAAGCAAGATATTCCTTGGTTATGTAAGTAAGCTCATTCCAGGACTTGAACTGAATGGCATCTTGCAAACGACTGCTCCACGCTGGATGTTACGAAATTTTACCATGCGCCCCAATATCGTTCTGGAAGATGGTATACAGAATAAGCTCCTGTCTCAAACCACAAAGGATCATTCAGATTATATTCACGTTGCCCGGTTCAAAGGGTCCCTGCTAATGATCGATGTTGTAGACAAATACTTGCGCCTGAAACAGTCCGGGATCGCTCAGAATGCTGTCGCCATGACGTACAAAGGGGTAACTGTGGTGAGCAAAAAAGACATGAAGACGATAGTGCGTAAGTCGCGAGGGCGACCTTTGAACATAAGGCGCGAGTTCGCAATGTCCCAGATTCATACAAAGATTAAACACGGATTACCCGTCCGAATCGGCCCAAAGCTGGTCGAGTCGTTAGAAAGTCAGCTAGACACCTTTTGGCCAAGGCTCGATTACAGAGAGGTCTACAGAGAAATTCTGGTGGATTACAATTTTCTGAATTCTGCCACAAAAGGCGCAATATCACTAAAGGAAGCTTTGTTGGTGAGCCAACAGATGAGCGCATCGGGTAAGAGGTTTCAGAGGGAGGACTTAGCTGCCCTCCTACTATTGGATTCCGTGTTGAATTGGCAGAAGAGGGTTTCTTATGACCATATCGTGGTTGACGAGGCACAAGATTTCTCACCGCTAGAACTCTTCATGATTTCGAAGTTTTCCCGAAATGATTCCCTGACCATTCTGGGTGACACAGCTCAGGCGATCTTGCCGCATCGGGGGATCACTGGCTGGAAAGAACTAAACAAAGTATTTGGTAGGCGAGGGATCTACCGGGGAGACGCGAGAATAAGTTACCGATCTACAACCGAGATCACGCGGTATGCCAATAGACTATTGAAAAAGGTAGATTCAAAACTTCGTCAGGCAATCCCCTATGAAAGGCACGGTGAGGCCCCCAAGTTTATTAGATCCAAATCGCATAAGCTAATGGTAGAAGCGATTTATAAAGACGTTCTAGAACTATCAAGGAAGGAAGTGAAGACAATCGTGCTAATCACTAAGACCAGAAAGGATGCCAGAAACCTGCATATCTCACTGAAAGCGCATGGGGCCGATGATATCGGTATCGTTTCAAACAACTCCAGTGCTTTGGGTCGTGTCTCGATAGCGCCGATCAGCCTTGTGAAGGGTCTGGAGTGGGACGCAGTGATAATCGCGGGGGCCCGCGCAATGAACTATCCGTTCTCGGACTTTCACAATCGGTTACTGTATCTGGCGGTCACCAGAGCGGTTCATCATCTGCACATACATTGGTATGGCCAACTAGCAGAGATACTCGAAGCCAAATCACTGATGCGGAGCCTAAACAAAAGAACTCGCCGGCGGAAGAATAGAGATAGCTGGACCCGGCATACTAAGATCAGCGATTAATGGCACCCCTGATATAAGTCACAATTGCTTATTTTGTTACCTCTAAAAGGATTTACAAATTAACCTAAATGGTCAGGTTTTTGTCGTAATTTAGTTTAATAATAAATCCTTGGCTTTAACATTCTATTCGGTAACAATATCAAAGACAATACTTAAAAAAGGAGGTGATAACCCGGATAAAAAGACCAGCTGCTTCGGCGGATTTTGCTCAGGTCTCCGGG
>JABMRO010000108.1 GCA_013202635.1 Planctomycetota bacterium | reverse complement strand
GCGGTACACTGTTCGCAACTGTTGTTTTTCCAATTTTTGGTGTCGCTTATGTTGCATGGCAGTCCGTGTTGTCGTATATACAATTCCCCTTGTTCGTAACTCTGGCGCTCGGAATATTTTACAAAAGAGCAACCGCCCTGCCGGCTTTCATAGGTTTGCTGGCAGGTTCTATATCTGCCTTCATTCTGGACAGGTTCATCGGCCCGAATCTAACGCCATACTGGTGGTCATTTGTATGGGCCGGATGGGCTGGAGGAATCCTAACAGCAGTAATTACTATTGGCGGCAGTCATTTTACCACACCATACGCGGAAGAAAAATTAAAAGGGATCTGCTGGGGAACCATAGAAGAAAAGGAAGAAGAAAAACCAAAACTGATAATGGATTGGCGCCTCTGGAGTGTTGTATCTTTAGCGATTGGAATATCGCTGACATTAATCTTCTGGCTGGTTTTATAGGTGAGAATATGGAAGAAATGAATCAAAGAAAAGTGTTGGGAATAAGCTTACAAGCATTTGCCATACTCATGCTTACAGTTTGCTTTATTTATCAGATAATCACACCATCTGTAAAATTCGTAAATATATGGTTTTCCTATCTTGTCGGAACAGTCCTTTTAGCTATAGGATTGTTAATGGCTTTCGTAAAAAACTCTGATTAAAATCTTCGTTCAGGAATTCTTATAACAAAGTCTTTCTTTATCATCACCCAATACGTAATGGTCGCTGCCAACTAATCCTGCTCAGTTATTTTGCCTATACGACGGCAGTAACAGATGAAAAGTTTTTAGTTCTGCAGAGTCTTCTCAAAACGAAGGTGACTTCCGGGCAGAGGCTCTTCATCCAAAGACACAGTAAGATACGCCAAAAGGATAATAAGGACCGGAATCAGGAGCCAGCCTATCCAATGTCGCACGCCGGGTTTCCAAAAATAATCGGAAGCAGCCAGTTGCTGCTCAGGCTTGCTCCCGGGCTTGTCGGATAAACTCAACACAATCAGAGAACAAATCCCACCAGTTATCCAAAATGTCGCGTGTACAAAGAATACGCCCTTGCGAGCCATTCCCGGAAAGGCCTGCACGAAAGCGCCGACAACAGCAATCCAAAGAATAATGAGGAACAACAATTGGCCCCTCCCGAACGCGCTGGAAGGCGCCAAAGGTAATTCCTGACGACGGTGCCGGATGATTGCTATTAACACCATTGCAGAAAGTAAAAATCCAACAAGAAGAAACCACCACTGGATTGGGATGCCAAAAAAGTGCTCTGGAATATGATTTCCCTTAGCCCAGTTTCTAACATTTTTATATAGGTTGCTCCACATCATTACTAACAGCAAGAACACCAGACCCACGGTATTCAGGTTTCCACTGCTTTTATCTTCTGCCGGTGGAATCAGGTTTCGTCGCAAAAACCGAAGAAAAGCCAAACCTACTCCTATTCCCATAATCAAACCGAAAAGTTGCTCCATCCATTTCCAATAGTCCAAACCCTGCAGCGCACTTAAGCTGCCGATTGGCCCCCATTGAGCACGGCCAAGCATGTTAAAAAAATCCCCCACTGCAAAACCAATCCCACCCGTTAAAAAGCCGCAAAGCGCTACTTTCAATGCCGCTCGATTTTGCTGATAAATGAGATAAAAAACAATCGCGATGAACAGACCGACGCAACCTGACCAATTGTCACTCCGTGGCGGGGTCATATGCAGTGACAATAATTCGGTCAGGATTACGTATCCTGCCAACCAACCACCGGCTAATAACATGATAAAAAAGCAGGCTTGCCGATGGCGAGGAATGATAGCTGCGTACAGACCAGCTACAAGCAAAGCGGACAAAGCTGCAAACCAGTCAGTGTCGTTAAAGGACCAGCTATCCGCAAGCCATGCGGTTAAGCCACTGAAGTCCATAGCAAACCAAACGAGCCATAATATTACCAAAGGTCCCGTGAAGCTCTCCAGATATGAGCGGGATTGAGTTACACTGAGCGCAAGTATCGCTGCACCAATCCCTGCCCATAATCCTCCAATCAGAAATAAACTGGCATAACCATAAGCGACATCCGGCAATGAAGAACTTGCCGTGTAGCCAATAACTCGGCCGTAGCTCATTTGTCCCCCGAACGCCCATCCGATAGCGCCGCACATTGCCATAATAGTTGCACGTTGCCACCAGTCCTGCCTTCCGGAGGCCAAGCAGATAGAAAGCCCTAACAAGGCACCAGGAACCATCGCTCCGGCTTCATGGCCGTAGTCACCGCGAAAACCCCAACCAACCGACATTGCAAGTGCCGACAAAATAATCCCAACCAGTGCCAAACCAGATGTGTGGGTTTTCGTATCCATTATCACCTCAGATGACAAAAAAAATACTATCCGGATTTAAAAGAAAAGAGATTTCATCCATCAAAATCGTTCTTTTCTTCATATTTAATTTGATTAGTGACAATTTAATTTAAACCAATAGACACAAATACACTGCGCTCAAACCGACAAATCCGGCACAATATATGGCTCGCGATAAAAGCCACGAACCAGACGGTTGGCTTGTTCATTATCCTTGAAGCACTCGTTCTGCCGGTCAATCTCCAGCCATGGTCCGAGTGACACTGTTCTGGCGTTTACTTTGATTTCGTGGCCCTTAAGGTGCTCCAGCATCCGCTTAAGCATGTCTCTGAATATTGGAATGTCCCGAACCTGGGTGAGCATCTCTTTGCGAGAAGCTTTCACACCCAGCCTGAGCGAAATATTGCCGGTATGGGTGATCGCAGTAGAAATGTGCCCTTCGAGAACTTCTGCGTTTAGGTCTTGCCGACGGCCGTTACGAGCCGTCTCAATGAAATTGACAAAATGATCACCACCGCCGCTGAATTTTTTGACCTCTTTACCTTCGTTATCCCAAGCTATGCCACGATAAAGACTTACAGAGCCGCCTTCACAATCCACAATCACGCCCACCCGTTCACCGCGAAACTCCGGCATTTCATCAGAACTTTTGGCTTTTGTTAGATTGTGGACCTCATAAAACAGTGGTGCCTTAGGAAAATCATAATAGATTATCTGCGTATTCGGCACATCGCATGCATCGTTGAATACGAATCTGCCACCAATACTAATCACCCGACGGGGAAGCATCTTCTCACCCAGGCACCATCGAGCTACATCCACCTCGTGGACACCCTGATTGCACGATTCTCCGTCACCGGTGTTCCAGTCAAAGCTACAGTCATATTGGAGGCGGTCGCGATAAATCGGTAATTTCCTGGCGGGGCCACACCAGAGGTCATAATCAATGGAATCGGGGATTGGGAGCGGAGAGTTGCGCTTGCCGCACGAAGAACGCTGCTTATTGGCAAAAGCCGTGATGTATCTGATTTTGCCGAGGTTTCCTTCCTGAATCCACTGTATTGCCTTAGCGATGGAATTCTGCGAGCGACGTTGTGTGCCGCACTGAACAATACGTTTGTACTTTCTGGCAGCGTTGACCATCTGCCTGCCTTCCCAGATATAGTGTGACAACGGCTTCTCAACATAAACATGCTTGCCGGCCTGAGAAGCCCAGATTGTACTGAGCCCATGCCAATAGTTCTGTGTCGCGTTAGCAATCACATCTATGTTTTTGCGGTCGAACATCTTACGCATATCGACATATTGGGCAACCCTGTGCCCATACTTTGATTCAATAATCTTGGCCGCCTTTGACATACGCTGCTGATCGGGGTCGCTCAGAGCCACGATGGTTACACCTTCCTGCTTTTCGAAGGAGGGTATATGGGCCCCCATACCGCGACCGCCACAACCTACCAAGCCCACATTAATACGGTCATTCGCCCCTTGTACGCGCGAATACGGCAGCGCAGTAACAAGCCCCAGAGCAAAAGTACCTTTTACGAAATCCCGACGGGTAACACCTTTCATAATTTTTTCCTCCTTTCAACTCCACTATATAAGAGACCACATACCGTACTCAAAGCAACACCACCTGCCTGCAATCCAGCAAGATGTTCGTTTATGCCCCCCCTGCTATTTCTCTTCTAACGAATCCGATAACAAGTGGTTGGCGGAATGCATTATCTCAGTTAACTCGGCCAATTCGTCCATGTTTTTTGCCAATTCGATAGAGCGTAGAACCTCCGCCAGTTCAACGACACCATTAATCTTATCAAGATTATTGTTCTCCATAGTTACCAGTATTTGCCTGACCCGTTTTGCCAAACGTTTACGAAAGAACGCAACCTGTTCTTCATCCAAGGCACCTTCTTTCCAGGATGGTTCAAATTCATGGAACGCAGTGCAAGCCTTCTGTATGTACAAGAGGACTATACCTTTGGCCGGGTCTCCTGAGGAAAAAATTCGTGCCCATTGAAACTCCTCATCTCGCCAGTGCTCGTCCTCTACCGTAGTCTTATAATCTATCTTGTTTTGTGAAGTCATAGTATGAGTCCCTGTTATTTCGTGTCCGGAACGGCCACTTGCTTTGATTAATCGGTAACCACAAAAGAATATCAAATATCTTGAGAGATAACAATGCTTTTTATTCTGTTGTGTGGCGATTTGAAATGATGGCTGTACTTGAGCAGCCTGTTATATTACTTAAAAAAAATCTTGAGTCTTACCTTTATTTCATTTATTCTATTGGTGTACTTGAAATCACATTTCTCATAAATATAGTGATTACAAAGGAGGTCACCAATGAAACGTCGTACATTCCTTAAACAAAGCACAGCAATTGGAACAGGATTCGTTGTTCTTAATTCCGGAATCCTCAGAGGTCAGTCGCCGAACGAGAAACTCAATATCGCCGGCGTAGGCGTTGGCGGTATGGGCAGAAATAATCTCAGCCAGTGTGCCGATGAAAACATCGTTGCATTGTGTGATATTGACCAGGAATATGCCGCCAAGACATACAAGAAATACCCCAAGGCCAAGGTATATCGCGATTTTCGCAGGATGCTCGACAAACAAAAAGATATCGATGCGGTCATAATCGCCACCCCCGACCACTCACATGCCGTTATAGCTATGGCAGCAATGAACAGAGGCAAACACGTTTATGTCCAGAAACCACTGTCTCACTCGGTTTATGAAGCACGTATTCTCACTGAGACCGCCCGAAAAAATAGACTTGCTACGCAGATGGGCAATCAGGGCCATTCTGGTGACGGCACGCGGTTGATATGCGAATGGATATGGGACGGGGCCATCGGTCCGGTTCGAAAAGTGCAGGCCTGGACAAATCGCCCTGTCTGGCCGCAGGGTGTCGAGGTGGACAGGCCAAAGGACAGACCGCCCGTTCCATCAACACTGGATTGGGACAGGTGGCTCGGACCGGCTCCGTACCGCCCTTACCATCCAACTTATTTGCCTAACAGTTGGCGGGCATGGTGGGATTTTGGAACCGGTTCACTTGGCGATTTAGGATGCCATATCCTGGATTCGATATTCTGGGCGTTGAAGCTGAAATATCCGAAAAGCGTTGAGGCCTGCATTTCCACCTATTGGCACGAGTTCTGGACAAAGACAGAACCGAAAAATGAAACTTATCCCCGTTCAACAATTGTTCGTTATAAGTTTCCCGCCCGCCTGGATATGCCTGAAGTTGATTTGACCTGGTGGGATGGTGGGATGACACCGCCGATACCTGAAGAACTCGAGGAAGGACGGCAGATGGGAGACAGCGACGGTGGGGTTCTTTTCATAGGGGATAAAGGAATATTGATGTGCGGCTGCTATGGCAAGAGTCCACGCCTGATACCAGAGACGAAAATGAGACAATATAAAAGACCATCGCAGACAATCAACAGGATACCGGACGGAATTGACGGGCACGAAAAAGATTGGGTCATGGCCTGCAAAGGCGGAAAGCCTGCAAGTTCAAATTTCGACTATTCCGGACCACTTTCGGAAATGGTTTTGATGGGCAATCTTGCCGTTCGCTACCCGGGACGGAAGCTGCTTTGGGACGGATTGAAAATGAAAGTTACTAATGACGCAGAAGCAAATGCATACGTCCGACGACAATACCGAAAAGGATGGAGCCTATAACTACTAAACTAATTCGTCTTTGAGCTATTCGTTAGTCCTTTCGACCGTTAGCCGAATAAGAAAATAACTCACTTGTTGTTTTCGGAGAAAAGCAGGTTAATTTTGTATCGAAAGCGCCTTTTTACAGAGTTCCCGATACTTATTCTGCTCTTTTGAGCCCTCATGTCCGTCGGCTCCCTCTTTCCATGCCAAGCGCGCATCCTCAAAACGTTCAAGTGCTTCCAGCGCCCTTCCCCGCCAGTACTGCGCCTGTGCTTCCTGGGGTTTATTCGAGCGTCCGACACCAATGTTTTCCGGATAGGTTAAAGCCGCCTTAAAATCCTGCAAAGCTCCTTTAAAGTCCTTATTTTCAAAGCGTCTTTGGCCCCTTTCCAAATGTGCTCTACGGAATAAGTCCCATGTGATTGTCTGGCCTTCCCAGTTAACAAAGTACGGCGTCGATTCGAGCAAAACAACAGCATCACCGTATCTTTGTTCATCAAGATAAGCCTGAGCCAGCATAATAATATCGGCACGTTTGAGTTTGTCAAATGGTGTCGATTCGAGAACTGTTATCGCTTCTGTGCGTTTGTTTGCAGCCAGGAGAACATCTGCCAGGTCTCGATACAGGGTTTGGTCCTTCGGCCGGGCAGCTATGGCTTTACGATACAGTCTTTCAGCCTTCGACAGGTTGTTCTCGATAGCCCAGGCATAAAGGCCGAGATTACGAAATGCCACACTCAATGATGAATCTAAATCAGCCGCCTTTTGCCAGTGCCGGACAGCCTCAGATAACCGACCAAGATGACCATAAAGATTTCCAAGGTAGAGATGTGCGTATGCATCATCAGGATTTTCCTCGATGGCGTACTTAAATACTTCGATCGCTTCAGGGCGGGATGGGAAAATATAATCCTTGTCAATCCCGGCAGCCTGGTCGAGGTACGCTCTGGCTTTTGTGCGGTCTTTCTGCAGTGATGCAAAATAGGCCAAATAATAGATTGGTAATGGGCTGCGTTCTTTTTCCGGCACTGCCTCGACACATACTTCTGAAAGTAACTCTACAGCTTCTTTCGCCAATCCCAGCTCTCCAAAAACAAGACCGGTCTCCAACATCTGAAAATCATCCTCTCCTACAAAGGTTCTTGCTTGATGCACAAAGCGGTTCATCCGGCCTTTGTTTTGCAGAGCAATCAGAGCCCTTGGAACCAAATCCGTGGGATTCTGAGCGATTCTTTCTTCGGCATGTTTGTATGCCAATTTTGTTTTTCCCGCAGCATACAAAGCCAATAACAAATGATTCTTTGCCTTAGTATCTCTCGGGTTTAGTCGGACCGCTCTCTCGAAGGTCTCAACGGCCTTTAAGTATTCTCCCGAGCGCATATAAGCACGCCCCGCCAAGTCATGGCCGAGAGAAGCTGTACCAGTATATTTTACCGCTTCATAAGCACACCTAACCGCCTCTTTATTGTCTGCTAATCTTAAATGACTCATACCAAGGAAAAACCATGAAAACCCGTCGGCGGCATCTCTATCCAGGGCCTTCTTTAGCCGCTGAACCGCCTGCGAATAGAGTCCAGCTTCTATATCAAGCACAGCTAAAGCCCGAAGTGCAGGAGAATATTGCGCATCTTCTTTCAATGCCTTTTCATAGTATTCGCGAGCCTTCCTGCGGTCTGTTGCAAGGTCATACTTTCGGGCTTTGAGGTATTTTTCCTCTAAAGTAAGCTGCTCGTCAGGCTTTCTCATTAATTTAGAAGTCTCAGGTGGAGAAATCTTGGGAATAGGTAAAGGCGTAGTAAAGGAGGCAAGAACCTGCCCTTTTTTAGTCTTGATTGTTATATCAACCGGCGAGCGCGGAGCTGAGAAAAGCGTGAGTATTTGTGGATTTTCAGGAGTAAGGTTTACGGTCTTTCTGAGAAGTTTCCGGGGT
Source organism: Planctomycetota bacterium (assembly GCA_013202635.1). GTDB lineage: Bacteria > Planctomycetota > Phycisphaerae > Sedimentisphaerales > Anaerobacaceae > NIOZ-UU13. Next base: position 716 of record JABMRO010000108.1, on the reverse strand, counting down.
CCCTGAGAAAAGGTGCAGTTAGCTCCGGAGAACTTACCCGTTGAGAGGATACGCAGTTGGAGCTTTTCATCTTCACGGGCAGTTCGAATGGCTACGTCCTTCGTTGCATATTCGAAACCGTCGGCGAGTCCGTGCACAGGATACCAATATTCCTGCCATGAGACCTCTCCTCTGGGAAGCAACATGCCGTAATCAGACTGAGTCGGCAGTGGTCCGCTCTGGACCTCTATATATGGATCGTCATTATCGGTCAGGTTCTTTTGGCTTACCAGACCAAAATCCCAGGTCCCCCATGTCCATGCTTTTTTGCCGCTTAGTTCATGGTGGTCGGCCACCTGCACAATACCACGATCCATACCCACATCGTAAGCCCCAAAGAAATCAAACACACAGTCAACAGAAAAAACCGAAGAATAGGTTTCATAGTTCTTCAGCCAGGATATATCCTTACCTTTATGAATGGGCCAGGAAAAGAATTCAACACCGTTATGGTCTGTGCCGAGAGTCATAGGATATATAAAGCGGGTTCCTTCCCGACAGGGAAAAGCCGTGCAGTTCCAGAAATAGTACGGACTTATCGCATCCGTGGGATTAAAAATGCGAATTTTCTCATCCAGATAGGCCTTCCCCGGGTGCAAAGTCACCCGCACGGTCCATTGCGTGCGCAGGCTCTTTTCCAGATTATTAATTTCAAGGTAAGCCGAGCCATCTTTGTT
>JABMRO010000107.1 GCA_013202635.1 Planctomycetota bacterium | reverse complement strand
GCAGAAAGGTTGGTATAGGCCCCGAAGACACCGGCATTGACCACCCCGGATGCATGGCGGGTCGTGATAATTATTGTGGGCTTTGTTGACAGATAGCCCATTGCTTCACTGGCACGAGTTTCCTTATACATGTGTCCTCCTATGATACCATTAACCGCGGATTACGCGGATGGGCGCGGATTATTAAATTGTTCTTACAATTCGCAAACAAAGACTATGATGACATCTTTTGGGTTGCCAACACAATCATAATAACCTTTAATGTCGAATAAATATAACCAACTCATAACAGGAGGCAAGGAGGCAGGATTATGAATCACAGAAGGCTCAAACCTGGTGTCATTTTGGTCAGCATTGTCGTAATACTGGTTGGCGGCATAACTGCTTCCATAACACATGCAAGCAGCGCTAAAACGGACAATCTGCTGAAAAACCCTCAGTTTTCAGAAATCACGGAAAACGGGGGTCCCAGATACTGGAATATTCAGGGTCCGGCTAAAATAGTAGAGACGAACGACCAGAACTGCGTGTTGCTCCAGGGCTCAGACTGGTCAGCGCTGACGCAGGATGTGGTACTAACCCCCGGAAAAGTCTATGAGATTTCCTTCAGAATAAAGTCAGACTTTGTCAAGCATATCCAGATCGTTCTCGACGGCGCAATATTAAATCCGACATTTGGCAAAAAGAAATGGAGCTACAGCATCCACGGCGCTTTCAGTTACTACAAGATCAGCGACCATTGGACAATTCCCATGGTTAGATTCAAAGTCACCAGCATTTATGACGATAAGGTAAAAATGACCATTCTCGCGGAGGGACGTAAAGCAAAAGAAGTCCTGATTTCCGAAGTCACTCTGCGGGAAATCTCAGAGTACGGGATAGAAAAATGACATCACGAGAGCGGGTTCTTGCAGTTATGAATGGCCGGATTCCGGACCGGCCGCCCTGGCAAGAGATCGGATTCCACACAGATATCGCGGGCAAGGTGATCGGGAAAAAATTGGCAAGATCAAACAGCGGTTTCCACCCTGATCATGATATTGAGCAATATAAAGTTGAACTTGACGGGCTGATCGAAGCCGCTCAGATCGTTGGTCTTGATGTCGTGTGGCTGAAACATTGGGATTGCGCGGGTTTTGCCGGCCCAAAAGGGGACAGTTATGATGCCGGAACAATTAAGACAGCAGATGATTGGAAAAAGGCAACACAAACCGCACCAGCCGTGCACGCCAGTCCATGGTATCAGTGTGTAGATATTTTTGTTGAGAAAGTCAGACAGACTGATCTGGCAATGGGATTTGAGACTGCGTGCGGTTTTGCAAGCACGTGTGCGGCAATAGGGTTTAAGGATTTTTGTTTATTGGTTCATGATAACCCAAGCCTCCTGATTTCTGTTCTTGAATGGTTTGTCGAGCGAGGACAACAAAACGTCCGGGATTTTCTCCAGTATGAGCCTGATTTAGTCCTGCTCGGTGATGATATTGCTTTTGGTCAGGGCCCTTTCGTCTCCCCGGAACACTTCAGAACAATCTTCCTGCCCCGTATGAAACAAGTTGCTGACGAATGCAAAAGGCCGTGGATTTATCACAGTGACGGCAATCTTATGCCTGTAATAGAGGATCTTCTGACTATGGGGATGACAGCTCTGCATCCTATTGAGCCTTACGGCACGATGGACATCTGCGAGGTAAAACGTTTATATGGAGACAGGTTGGTTCTTTCAGGAAACCTGGACATGAATGTGATCGGCCTTGGCACCACTCAGGATATTGAGAAAGGCGTCCGCTCACTTTTTGAAACTGTCGGAGCTAATGGCCGGTGGATACTGAGCAGTTCGAACAGTATTGACAAAGGCGCAAACATCAAAAATGTGCTTGCCATGGGCGAAACGATCAAGACTCTCACGTATTAATCAGAACATTGCACAAACAAAACCGAAACGGATTTATAAATAATTGACAACACAGAACTTATCACAGCCTGGAACAAATAAAGTGAAACTACACTTTGTATATATC
>JABMRO010000106.1 GCA_013202635.1 Planctomycetota bacterium | reverse complement strand
TATAAAGGCTTTACATGCAAAGAAGGTGCACAGGGTGTAGGACAGGCATGCACAGAGGCGTTTGTGGCCAGTTTTATTTCCATATTAGCACTGGATTTCGCACTGGTAGTGATTTTCAAGGCGATTTACGACACTTTTTGGCCGCTCAGAAGTCTGGTTTAATGATAGTATTCCCCCGCCAGCAACAAGCGGGGGCAGGCAGCAAATAGAAAAGAACTGCAGGTGAAAAAGGAATACGATAATAATCTCGATATGGAAGAAAATTCTAACGGCGTTCTTAGGGTCAAGAACCTTACTAAAAGTTTTGGCACCAATGTCGTTCTGAATAATGTTTCTCTGAATATTGAGGAAGGCAAAACGACCGTTATCATCGGACCGAGCGGATGCGGCAAAACCGTTTTAGTAAAACATTTGATAGCTTTATTGAGGCCGAACGCCGGCGAAGTTTATTTTAAGAACCACCGAATCGATAATCTCAGTGAGAATCAATTAAACAATATCCGTACACATTACGGTTTTCTTTTCCAGGGAGGGGCGTTGTTTGACAGTCTCAACGTTACTGAAAACATCATATTTCCGATAAGACAGCATTGTAAGATAACTGACTGGAAAGATGTCGAAGAGCTTGTAAAATCCAAATTAGCTATGGTCGGCCTTGATGGCTTTCAACAATTTTATCCATCAAATCTTTCCGGAGGACAGCGAAAGAGAGTGGCTCTGGCAAGGGCAATTGCGCTCAATCCGGAGATAATTTTATATGATGAACCCACCACGGGACTCGACCCTATCCGTTCAGATGTTATCAACGAGCTTGTATTGAAACTGCAGAAAGAGCTTGGCGTAACATCCGTTGTTGTTACCCACGACATGACAAGCGCCTATAAAATATCGGACCGAATCATTATGCTGCATAACGGCAAAATTATCGCCGACGGCGATGCAGACCATATTCGTAACCATCCCCATCCGGTTGTTCAGCAGTTCATCAGCGGACAGGTTGGCGAAGACGATCTCGCAGTCCTGCGGATGCGCGGAACCATTTCCCAGACCCAGTTCCTGCCTCGTGATTTCGAGTAATAGTCGCCAAGAGCACAATTACGTAAGGATATAAAAGAAGTGATGAAAGCAGGACCAGAGCAGATTGCATCCGATTTGGCTGAAGTTGTACGGGGAGACGTATTTGCCGATATACTACACAGGGCCGCTTACAGCACCGACGCGAGCATTTACAGGATTGTTCCCAAATGTGTTGTTGCCCCGCGTGATATCGGCGATGTGGTTACCGTCGTAAAATATGCCCGCACCAAAGCTATACCGGTAGTCGCTCGCGGAGCAGGCAGCGGATTGGCGGGTGAGTCGCTGTGCAGCGGTATAGTCTTTGATATGACCCGGTATATGAACAGGATTATCAACGTCAAAGACGAAGGGCAAACGGTGGTTTGTGAACCGGGAGTAGTACTGGACGACTTAAATAAGGTTCTTGCCAGGTTAGGCAGGAAAATCGGGCCTGACCCATCGAGCGCTAACCGGGCGGCAGTAGGTGGGTGCGTCGCCAATAATTCCACGGGTTCCCATTCTCTTGAATATGGTTTTATTGCCGACCACGTGGAAAGCATCGAAGCGGTCCTGGCCGACGGTGGTGTGGCTGAATTCAAAAATAATTTTAACCCGGATAAAGAACAAGATGATAAAGCAGCCTCGATTGCACGAAAATGTTTGTCCATGCTCAGCGGCAAAGAAGAAATCATCAAAAAGGCTTTGCCTAAAACAAAGCGAAATCGAAGCGGATATAACATTGCCGGGATATGTCATAGCGGCAGGATTGATTTAGCCAGATTGTTAACAGGCTCCGAAGGAACGTTGGCGATTTTTACAAAAATCACGCTAAAGACCGTCGCATTGCCGAAAGAAAAAGGGCTGCTGCAGCTTGAGTTCGACTGCCTTGAGAAAATGGCACAGGCGGTGCCGATTATCGTTAATAATGATGCGTCGGTGTGCGAGCTGATGGATAAGACGTTAATCGATATGGCATTCGATGCTTTGCCGGAATATCGCGATGTTTTACCCGCCGGAGCGGCCGCTGTTCTTTTAGTTGAGCATACGGGCCAAACACAGGAGCAGGTAAAAGAAAAAATAGCAAAAACCGATTTGGCTGTCGGAAAGATAGCAAGCGGACGAAGCATTTTTTTTGAGCCGAAGGCACAGGAGCGGTTGTGGAAGTCGCGTAAAGACGCCGGGCCATTGATTTACAGGAAAAGGTCTAATAAACATCCGGCTGAATTTATGGAAGACATTTCAGTCGATTATAATCGGCTTGGAGAATATATTGCCGGACTGAAAAAGATTGGCGAGCGTTATGATATTGAGATGTCTTTTTTTGGTCATGCCGGCGACGGCCTGCTTCATATACGCCCCTATCTGGATTTGAGCGACCCGGCGGACATAAAAAAGATGCGAACAATGGCGAATGACGTTGTTTCGCTTGCATGGTCGTTAGGAGGCACGATAAGCGGTGAACACGCGGAGGGCCTGGTAAGAGCGGCCTTCGTGAGAGGTCAGTACGGTGATGAATATTACGAACTGCTTTGCAAAATTAAAAATATATTCGACCCTGACGGCCTGATGAATCCCGGCAAAATTCTTAACCCTGATCCTGATATTATGGTTAAGAACCTGAGGGCAGAGCATAAGGTTTTGCCGGAAAGAGTTAAAACGGATTTGCTCTTTGAAAAAGATGAGCTTGCAGTCGAACTGGAGCAGTGTTATGGGTG
>JABMRO010000105.1 GCA_013202635.1 Planctomycetota bacterium | reverse complement strand
TCATCAAATGGCGATCGGCGGACCAGATGCGTCACTTAAGAACCTTTATTCTTTCCGAGGGGAGCAGATACCAGGAACTTGTTCCCAGTGTGGACATGCTCAAGCCAAGCAGAACCGGAGAGGAAAAATCGTGCATCGGGTGGGCTTATTGTGCGGGGACATCCGGGAAGGATTTATTTCTTTTGTACTTTGAGAAAGACTGCCCTAAAGCGAGCTTAGCCGGAGCGACACCGCAAAGCAAATACAAGGCGCTGTGGTTCAATCCGCGCAGCGGCAACTGGATTGGTGCAGGAGTTTTGAGTGCTGATTCGGCAGGCAGAATTAACCTGCCGAATTTCCCGGACAAATCGACAAGGTCCAAAACCGACTGGGCTTTGAAGCTCACATTGAGAGATGCTCAATGAGGGTAATTCCGGAGAACACGAGGAGTGCAGCCGTTGTTCAATTGAACTTCGTAATCCACTTCAATCGGGCAATCTGAATGCCTTTCAAACTCGGCATCAGGGAGGCGATGTAGTACCGTCCATTGGGCAGGATTATTTCCGGAGCCGCCACGGGCAGGGTAGTGACTTCGAGACTATTGTCGTTTATGCCAAAACGGAGCGGGTCGGCGGAGCGAAAGACAGTAGTATGCGGGCAACGACCATACCTTTGCGTGTTGAACAGGTAGTAGTGCTTCGATTCGGGAAGATAGACAACGTGGGGACACTCGGCGCAGTACGGGCCTTTGGCGTAGGCGCTTCCCTCGGCGATGACCTTCGAGGGGCTCCAGTTTCGCAGGTCGGAAGATATGCGGCAGTAGTTCACGCCGCGATGATTCGTGGTCGGAGAGCGCATCGAGTGTGCTGTGTAGTAACAGTGGTAGCGGTCGCCGACTTTTAGTATCATCGGGTCGCGGGCGTGTTCTCCAACGCCTTCGTTGAACATACCTGTTTTGCCATTGTCACGAATCAACCGCTGGAATTTTTTTCCGTCTTTGCTGACAGCGTGGCAAATGTTCACCCAGTCGCCGTAGAACATATGATAGGTCTGGCCGAGCTTTATCACATGCGGGGCCTGCAGTCCGCCGGGCGTCTCTCCCAAGGAAGGGTCGGCTTCCATAGCTATGCCCATCGGTTTCCAGTTGGTGTCCGTCAGGTTCTTTCCTTCCCAGCGGTAGAAGAATCGTGTTTTACCTTCGGGGCCGCCAGCGGTTGTATTACGAATGCAGGACCATATCTGCCAAGTGTCATCGGCAGCCTGCCAGATAGCAAAATCGACCGGCTGCTGTCTTTCGGTGGCGTATTTGTGTTCCATCGGACTGCCGGCCACCTGCCACCATTGGCCGTCAATTTGCGGTACTAAAACAGGACCGGATTTTTCGTTTCCATAGACAGTTATACCAAAGGCAAAAATGGAAATCATCAGTATCATTATGCGTTTCATTGTTAAGACCTCCAAAAAAGATATGGCTTGTACTTTTTAAACAAGCCACATCTTTTATTGCCTTTTATTTTAGCGTCACTCAGACTGTTCGTCCAGGTTATTCATTGGGCTGCTGTGAGATTTCAGGAGCAGAGACATTGATCGCGTTGTTATATTCGGCGGTGTTGCCGTTAGCAGAAAGCCGGTTTTTCTCCTGATAATTTCGGTATAACAGACCACGAATCATCCAGGCAACGCCAACGGCAAAGAAAACAAAAGCTAAAGTGGAGCCGGGGCCCCCTATTCTCCTTGGCCCCACTAATATGAAACACAACCCGATTATCATCATTGCAACGCCGAAGGTCAGGTTCTTTATCCACAGCGAGCCATTCTGCTGCTTTTTGGGAGGTTTTAGCTCCGAGAGCGGAGTGCCTTTTTCAATGGCCGCCAATATCTGTTTGTGTTCGAGCCGTTTGCAAAAATAGGCAATTAAGCCGATAATTATTGCGACAGTTGCCAGGCTCGAAAATACGATAAACACTATGATTGTTTCATCCATTTTTTGTTCCTTTCGAATTTTTCTTTAACAATTGAACTTTCTTTACTATCTGATTCTTATTGAACCTACATCGGTCTTTAAATACAGTTTTCCTTCTCCGGCACCTATCGTACCTTGCAGATTTTTACCGACTTTGCCTTTGATAGTCAGCGGCATGTCGGTTGTTATCGAGCCAACATCCGTATCAGCCTGCACAGCGGCCGAACACTCGGGCGGTGTCGTTATATCGATACTGCCTACGTCGGTTTTGATAGTGACATTGCATGCGGCCGGGGCGGTTTTCGAATAAACTACGTTTACTTTGCCCACATCAACTTTAAGGTCGATATCGCCTGAGATTTCCTGGCAGGAAATCTTACCAACATCTGTTTGGGCTTTAATATTCTCTGTAATGTTCGAGAGCCGGATTTCTCCGACATCACTTGAAATCTGCAAGGCGGTCTGCTTCGGCACAGTTATGTTGAAGCTGATACTTATCGAGCGGCGTCTTTTTTTACGAGGTTTTGTTGTTTTGACCGTTAAAGTATTTCCATTTTGCACAAGCTCTATTTTTACCTTTTCGGCCAGCTCTTTAGCTTCCTTTTCTGTGGGGGCCTTTACAGTAATTGTTGCGGTAACATCGCAATTGGTAACATCCTGACCTTCAATAGTTATCGAGCCGACATCGTTTTCGAGAGCTAAGGTGGAGCCGGGCGCAAGAGAAGCATCAAGCTTGTCTGTTTTCTCATACTCAACTCGAGACCAACCATCTATGTTAATACAGCTACCCGTAGAAATCGTCAGCATGCAAAGAAGACTAATCAGTGATATTTTTTTTGTGAAATAACCGTATTTCATTTTTTGTCCTTTCAATTCACTTCTTGCTTGTTCGGTCATCTTATTTTTATCGAGCCGCTGCTGGTTTTCAGGTACAGCTTTCCATTACCCCGGCCGATTGTTCCAGTGAGTTTCTTTTTGCTTATTTGGCCGCTTATAGTTATTGGCAGTTCCGTACTTATCGAGCCGTAACTGGTTGCCATATCCACACTGCCGGCGAAATCAGGCGGTGCTTCAAAATCGACACTTCCGTATGAGGTAACCACGTTTGCGCTGATTTCGGGGGAGGTAGAGTCCGAACAGGCGATATTAATATTACCACTGCCGGACTTGGCGGTAAGGTTGGCGGTTGTGAGCTGCCGGCAGGTAATGCGTCCGTAGGATGTGGATATATCGGCTGAGTCCGCAGATGCTTGCGTGACATCAATGCCGCCGCTGCCTGAATGCAATTTTAGTAATTTGCTCGTAAGCTCGTCCGCCCTGATAGAACCATAAGATGTGTGCACATCGTAATCGGTGCAGGAAGCTTTCGAGAGCTTAATTTTACCACTGCTGGTTCGAAGTTTGAGGTCACCTCCTGAAATATCCCTGCAGGTAATAGACCCGTAGGATGTATCCATATCAGCGGAACCTCGAATATTCTCTGCAGTAATTGCACCACTACTTGATTTTACTTTGATATTGTCACCTGTGATATTTTTGCAGATAACGGAACCATAGGATGTGTCCAGATGTGCCGAGCCCTGAATATCCTCTGCGGAAATCGAACCGCTGCTGGTTTTGCCCTTTGCGTTTCCGTCGATACCGTTGAGTTTAATCGCACCGTATGAGCTGGCACATTCGACGTTGGTTTGCTTCGGAACGGTTATGTCGTAGCTAATAGCTATCGAGCGCTTTAGTTTTTTAGGAGGCTTTTCAGCTTTTACTGTTAAAGTATTTCCAACCTGCTCAAGTACGATTTTCACCTGCTCGGCTGTTTCCTTGGCCTCCTCTTCAGTGAGCGCCCGAACACGGATTTCAGCAACTACATTACAATCAGTAACGTCGGCGCCGGTTACAGTAATCGAGCCAGAGCTTGTTTGTACGACAACAGTTGAGCCCGTATCAAGGGGGACATGCTTCTGTACTGTTCTTTCATACTTTGCTCTGCCCCAATTACCTAATTGAATATCGCAGCCGGTAACAATCAATAACAGGCAAAAGGCAAGAGCCGGAATTGAATAATATTTTTCCTTCATTTTCAGTTCTCCCGATTTATTGGTTTCAATTTGTCTATTTTATTCTTATTGAGCCGTTGTGGGTCCTCAAATAGACCTTACCAACGCAAAAGAGTTGTCCCGGGCGTACTGCTTCTGTAAGTTTCCTCTTGCTTGCCTTTGCGACTACCGTTAAGGGCAGATCTGTTCGTACAGAGCCGTTATGCATCCAGGCTGGCCTCACATAGCTGTTTGTTTTCATCTTTAGTTTTCCTTAATTGTTGAATTCTTTCCTTTTAGTTTTTTGTCGTCTTTTGTACATTGGTCGCAGATTCTATTCAGCAGGTTTCAAAAAAAAAGTGTTTTTTCACTATTTTTGTCATTATTATTGTTTTTTATAAATAATTAACCGTTTTTTTTGAAATACGTTT
>JABMRO010000104.1 GCA_013202635.1 Planctomycetota bacterium | reverse complement strand
TCTACGAATTCTTACGTACGAATTTATAAGCAAATTATGCAAAACAAACCCAAAGTCAAGTACGCCAAAATTAACGTAAACTCCGTGATAATAATGAGATACGAAAAAATGGACATTTGGTTATTGGGAAAAACAAAGCCAAAACAAACCCAATTCAAAGCCAATTAAAGCCAGTAAATGGCCTAAAATATTGTTCTTTTCGAAATGCTAAATCTGATAACTGGACTATATAGACACCTAATGGAAATGCTAAAAAAAGTCGATAATTGATAAATGACTGTTGATAAAAGTATAAAAATAAGCAAAAATGAACATGAACTCAACATAAACTGTAAATATTTAGGTAATGGCATGAAATCCTGATTTGGAAGGAGTGTCGTTCATCATGGACGAAGATATGGGCGTAGAAGTAACAAACGAGGCCGGCGCTGCGGTTGTGGTTTTCAAGTCCGCTTCAGTCAGTGAGGTGGAGGTAATAACTACTGCTTCGAAACAGATAAAGGCATTTATCGATGGAAATCAACCTAACAGGTTGATATTCGATTTTGAGAATGTGAAGTTTTTCTCTTCTCAGGTGCTTGGATTGCTCTTGGACATCAGGGCCAAACTGGAACCGTATAACGGCGAGGTTGTGATTAGTGCAATAAACCCACAATTGCACAGAGTTTTTAAGATAACAAATCTGGATAAGGTTTTCAGGTTCTTCCCGGATAAAGAAAGCGCCATTCAGGCAGTGAATACAGATTGACTACCGCATGGGCCGGGCTGACATATCATTCTTGTCAAAACAGGAATGTTTTTTACTCAGAGAGGTTGAGGATATGTATATTACGACGCAATTTTCGATTTTTATGGTCAACAAGCCGGGGGTATTAGCTCAGGTGCTCAGCGAATTTGCACGAGCCAAGATTAACATAATAGCTATGACAATGATGGATTCTGTGGAGCATGGGGTTATGCGAGTAGTTTTTGCTGCGCCCAAGAAAGCAAAAGAAGTGTTGGCAAAGCTGAATATGCCCTATAACGAAACAGAAGTTTTGTGTGTAACACTGGATAATAAGTCCGGCGCCCTGGCGACGGTTGCGGAAAAACTGGCCCGGAACCACATAAATATTTCATATGCGTATTGCACTGCAGGAGCAAAGGGAGGCCGAACGACCGGCATCTTAAAAGTCGCCGACGTGAAAAAAGCAATAAGGGTCCTGCAGAAAAATCTGAATAAGGACAGCAAATCACGACCCTTAGTCAGGCGCTCACGAGCTTCGAGAAAATAGGCGCGAAAGCCGATAATTCATAAGTTACCTTGTCAATTTTTAATTGTTCAGCCTGTTTTATATAAAAATAGTTGACACAAAAGTTAGGGTGTTGCTATATTATGTTTTTTAATTGAGGTTATGGGGCCGTAGCTCAATTGGTTAGAGCATCGGACTGTCGATCCGAAGGTTGCGCGTTCGAGTCGCGTCGGCCTCGTTTGTTGATTTTAGGGGCGCTATTGAATAACCTCTACTTCACTTGTCTTTTGTGGTGAGTTTGTCTCTTGTGTTTTTTTCGAGTAAGGCAAGTTCCCGTTGATAGTCTTCCGGATAATCCATATCCGAAAGCACCCCGGATGTTGTCACAGGCAACTCAAAGATATCATCTTTGTGGGCATACAGAAGCCCCCGCAAACCCACGCTATCGTAGTGCGTCAAAATCTCTTTGCGATAGGCCGCTGAAAACATGATGGGATGGCCTCGTTTGCCTTGATAGAGCGGCACGAGGATTTGCTTTTCAGCAGAAGCGAAAGTTTGCAGCATTTGGTCGATTAGTTTTGTGGTGACAGACGGCTGGTCACCCAGTGCAACTAAAACCGCATGACATTGTTTCGGCATTGCGCCAAGCCCGCAACGTACCGAAGACAACATGCCGGATTTGTAGTTGGAATTGTTCACAATAGAAACCGACCGGCCGGACAATTCCCGGCTTACCCGTTTGCCATGACAACCCACAACCACATAAACCTCATCAACAGAGCTTGCGGCAAGCTGATCGACTATGTGGGTAATGACTGTTTTGCTGCCGAAGGGCAAAAGCAGTTTCTGAACGCCCATTCGGCGTGAGCGGCCCGCAGCAAGAACTATCGCACAAATCATTGCAGTCCCTTTTGGTCCGTTGACAAGTCAGGATTACTTTTGCGCCGGACAGCTATTAACTGTGCAGTAATGCTCGCAGCAATTTCCGGTACGGTAACAGCACCTATATCCAGCCCTACTGGCGCATGAACCCGGTCAAATTCTTCTTCAGTGGCAAGGCCGGATTCAATAAAATTCTTACGAATCAGAGCTACTTTTCGCCGGCTGCCAATCATGCCAATATAAGCGGCAGGAGTATGGATACATGCTTCGAGGCTCTCGGCATCAAGCTTGTGCCCGCGTGTGACAAGTACTATATAAGTATCACCTGCGATGGGCTGAGCAGTAATAAGTTTTGGAATATCACCATCACGAGTTGCCGTCCCTTCCGGGAAAATAGCCGGGTCGGTGAATTCCGGCCGGTCATCTATGACGGTAATATCAAACCCAACAAGGCTGCCTGCAAGTGCGAGTGCCTGGCCGATGTGCCCCCCCCCTGCTATTATTAAAAGAGGCCTGGGTATCACCGGCTCAACCATGACCTCCGTAAAGACTTTGGGATTTTGGGAGTTTTCTGCGAACAACTGCGGCCTCTCGCGAGCCAGACAGGAGCGAATGTTGTCTGGGCCCGGAAAAGCTGCATCCAATGGTATATCCTCCTGGGGGAACCATTGAGACTGAACTTCCGTATGCTCAGCACTGCGCACAATTGTAAGCATAACACCTCGTTGTCGCTGCAAAACAGCCTCAGCCACCTGAGCGTAAGACGCCCTGTTTTTTGCAGGCGTCGGATCGATGAGGAGACGCATAGACCCTCCACAGATAGGAACGTCATCGGCCCTGTCAGCACCGTAGAGATTCATGTCAAAAACGACCGGATGTTTTGATTTACAGACCTCAACTGCTCGGCGCTGCGCTTCAGCCTCCACCTGACCTCCACCGAGTGTGCCCCAGATTTTGCCCGTCTTATCGATGATGGCTTTTACTCCTGCTTTACGCGGTGTGGAGCCCTCTGCCTTTATTATCAAAGCCACGGCGAAAGACCGGCCGCTATCGATGAATTCAACGATTTTCCGGTTAACATCTATAGAGCAGCGATTTCCATCCATCTTACTATCCTCGGGTCGGCATTCAATCCATTACAACTGCCTGAACAAGGCGCTTTGCATTGGCATGGAACGAACACGGATACCGGTAGCAGCAAAGACGGCATTGGCAATAGCAGGGGCAATGGCAATAATAGGTGTCTCTCCGCCCCCCGCCGATGGTATGTCAGTTTTGTTAATTAAATGCACTTCGATTTTTGGAACATCTTCGAAACGCGGCACTTTATATCCGGAAAAGCCTGCGTTCAGGATTTTGCCGTCTTCAAACTGCATTTCCTCACGCAGCGCAGCACCCAGGCCCATTATGATGCAGCCCTGTACCTGTGAAAGCAGATTTGCAGGATTGATGATAGGGCCGCATTCAAACACCTCACAGACCTGATTTACTTTTATCTCACCCCGTTTGCGGTCAATAGCCACTTCCACACAGGCCGCCACGACGGAATTCTTTTCCGTCCCACAGGCC
>JABMRO010000103.1 GCA_013202635.1 Planctomycetota bacterium | reverse complement strand
TACTGGACTTGAACCAGTGACCTCCTGCGTGTCGAGCAGGCGCTCTAGCCGACTGAGCTAACCGCCCCCTTAGGGGTATTAGCTAATAGTATCGTTAAGAAAAATCAAAAATCAAGGTATTTTGTGCAAAACTACTGCCTAAATGAAAGATGGTACTCAAATCTCTAAATGTAACGTTTGATATGAAAAGATGTTATGATAAATATTGTCGGTACAATATTGTTTCTGTAAATTTGGCTTGTACCGGTCAGGCGTTGATGTTCTTATGTGCCGTTTGTCCAAAAACAATGATTACCAGCTTAAATTTCTTCTTATAACCGCGGCAGCCGAAATATTTTGTTCTGCATTGCCGCGCACAACCGTTATGGAAACCTGAACGCTTCTAACCTTTGTCTGAGAATTTTCAACAAACGTCTTCTTTGTAAAAGTCATGGCGGTAACATTGTCACAGAGCACATAATCAGGGTCGGTCAAATCATAATTCGTAATCAGATAAAGTTTGTTATCTACATTGTTATATCGATAAGTTATATCATCTCCGTTAGCCGTAATCAAAGTGCATTCGTTGGCGGGCGATGTCGGATCAGCCGCATCTGCTGTGCGAATATGATTTGTTATTCGAAGCAGGGCCTGCCGGGCACTGTTGATTGCCTTAAATATATCTTCGTTTTCCCTGTAATTTATAAAAGAGGCGTTAATGGCAACGGCCACGGCGGCCAGCAGTATGCTTGCTATTGCCAGAGCAATAAGTAGTTCTGCAATTGTAAAACCGCAGGCCCATCCTTTTTTGCGAAAGCAGGAACCCCGGCTTATTGCCCGTAACCGGCTGTTCCTGTTGTGTCTGACGTATTTTGTAGGTTTCATTTTGCACCTCCCTCGACGTCTTTTAGTATAGGGACCTGAGCCATCTGGCTGAGCTGATTTCCCTTGTGTTCAAAAAGACCTTTACACTTACTTGAACAAAGAAGCTGCCATGGTTACTTACAACCTGTTCAAAATCCGAAGCATTGACATTTTCAACTGTAATCTGCTGGCTATATGCACCAAGATCGACCAGAGCATTTCTATCAGCGCTTATGGGTGGAGAAAAAATCGCACCATGAAAATCATCCAAATCGTCATAGTCTGCGAGTGCCTCTCCCGCCTCCGGTCCAAATGTGGAAGTGCCGGTGTTAGGATCGATTACCGGCAGCATGGCGCTGAGTTCCCTTATCTGCTCGATGAGAAACTCGGCGGTTGACAGCTCTACTCCGGCTCCGTTAGCTTGTGTAAATGCACTATTGGCTGTAACCAGAGAGGCAATTGCAAGACCGACCAAAAGTATTGCAATTAACACCTCGATAAGTGTAAAGCCGTCCTTGCGTATGGTAACTTTCATCTTACACCCCCAATAACAATCGTAACCTCCTCGGATGTAATACATGTGATGAATTTATTTGCCCATAACGACACTGGACATCTTAAATATCGGCAGAATAATACTCATCGCGATAAAGCCGACCAAAACACCCATCACAACTATCATTATAGGCTCTATCATTGAGGTTACTGTTTTGATAACGTTTTTAAGCTCTCTTGCGTAGTACTCCGAAACATCTCTTAACACATCGCTCATAGTACCTGAATCTTCACCGCTTTTTACCATTTGTATCACGTTATTTGGCATCAGATTATGCTCGCTAAGGCTGGATGCGATTTTTTTACCTTGACGAACCTCCTCATAGACGCCAAGCCACATCTCCTTATAAAGATGGTTTCCTGCTATTTGTGCTGTTATCGAAATTGTATTTAGTATCGGCACTCCGGCTTTGGTCAGTACCCCCATCGTGTGAAGGCTTCTTGTTATATAAAGACTTCGGCAAAGCGTTTTGATAAGAGGCAATACCAGTTTAGTCTTGTCCCACCATCGACGTCCTCTCTCGGTACCAATAAAATACCAGAAACCCCAGAATGAAGCAACAAAACCAGGTATAATAAAATACCAGTATCCCCTCATAATAGCACTCGTAGCCATTAAGGCTTTCGTCGGCCCCGGTAACAGATGCTCTTTGCCCGCAAAAATGGCTGTAAACCGAGGCAGGACAAAACACAACAGGAAAATAGTTACCGACACCGCCATAACCGCTATGATAACCGGATAAACCATCGCGCCTCTGACCTGGGAGCGAGTTTCGGCTTCTGAGTCGAGATACTCTGATAATTTTTGCAGCATGTTACTGAGTGAGCCGCTGACTTCTGCCGCGGCCACCATATTTACGTAAAGCTCGCTGAATACTTGAGGATACACACCAAGAGCCTGGGAAAAACTCTCTCCCGATTCGATTCGATTTTTCAGGTCAGTAATGATGACCTTGAATTTATCTTTATTATTTTGCTCGGCAATTGACTCAAGCGAGTCCTGAAGACTTATTCCGGCCCGGATCATAATGGCAAGCTGTTTTGTAAAATTCAAAATATCTTTTCTGTTAGGCCCGCCCTCAACTTTGAAATTCTTTATCTTTTCCCACATCGCTTGCTGTTTGTTCTTGTGATGTGTTGGTGTAGATGCCTGTCTTGGCGCAGCCGGGCCGCGATGGACGGACTCCTGGCTGTGCTGAGATTGCTCACCTGGTTTCTGGGCTTGAGGCTGACCTTCGGCAACTGCGGTCGCGTCATTATTATTTTGTGAAGATTTTCCAAACATAGGTATATGCCTTATCTTTTTCGTTTTGTTTTTGCGGACGTCGGTGCCTGGACAATTTCAACATCCCTGTCCCTTGGCACGAGCGTCTTTTCCATCTTTGTAGGATTACTTGAGCGCATAACCGCCTCGTCTCTGTCGATGTAACCCTTGGAATACATCTCGGCAATGCTGTAGTCCATGTTTTGCATACCAAGTCTTCTGGAAGTTTCAATAATATTCGGTATCTCGTAGATCCTGTTTTCTCGAATACAGTTCCTTACTGCGGAGGTGCACAGCAATATCTCAGTACAGGGCACCATACCCGGCTCATCTACACGTTTAAATAATGTTTGAGAGATAACAGCCTGGAGCGTGTTAGCCAACATTGTTTGAATCTGGTTCTGCTGGGCCGCGGGATAAACATCTATTATACGTTCAATTGTCTGTGCGGAATTAATCGTATGCAGCGTACTGAACACAAGGTGTCCCGTCTCAGCGGCCGTCATTGTGAAACTGATGGTTTCCAGGTCTCTCATTTCGCCGACCATTATAATATCCGGGTCCTGTCGCAGGACATGCTTGAGACCTGAGGCAAAATCAGGACAGTCGGCGCCGATTTCACGCTGTTCTATCATACTCTTCTGGTTCTCTAAGGCGTATTCTATAGGGTCTTCAAGAGTCATTATACGTTTTCTGTACTTCAGATTTATCGACCCTATCATCGACGCAAGTGTCGTACTTTTCCCGGAACCCGTATGGCCCGTCACAAGCACCAAACCTCGAGGCAGGTCAGTCAGCTCTTTAACTATCGGTAGAAGGTGCAAATCCTCTAACATGGGTATCTCATTCGGAATCACTCTAAAAGAAATTGCCATCGTTTCACGCTGATAGTGAGCATTGACACGGAACCGATGGCCATCGTCCAGATTTGTTGAGAAGTCGAGGTCTTTTTTTTGTTTGAATTCTTTGATTCTGTCCTCATCAACCATTGAAGTAAGCATTTCTTCCACATCTTTAGAAGTGACGGCAGGGAAATCCATATCTATCAGCTCCGTATTCCTTCGCAATACTGGTGGTATTCCGACGTTGATATGAACGTCACTTGCGAGGTTTTCTATGGCCTTTGCTAATATAGTTTTTATATCTGTCATATTATCTTTCCTTCCAAATAACTCGAATCACACTTCAGTTTTTTTTAACTCGTCATTTTCAACAAAAACCTCATTTTCGTTTTTGCCGTACACTTCGGTTACTCTGAGCACCTCTTCTATTGTTGTAAGACCCTGCTTTACTTTCATAAGCCCATCGTCAAACAGGCTTTGATGTTTGCTTTTATGAAACAAACGACGCATATTATTGACCGATGAGTCCTTGTTAATCATTTCCCTGAACGCATCGTCAATGACCAGCAGTTCGTAAATACCTACTCGGCCGACATATCCTGAGCCTCTGCAATCATCACAACCGCCTCCATGATAAAACTTTTTGACCTTAATCCCCGCTCGCTTTATATATTCACGCATCTTCTCAGGGACCCGATAAGTCTTTTTGCACTTCGTACAAATCTTCCTGACTAACCGCTGTGCAAGAACTGCATTCAATGACGCTGCTATCAGGTATGAATCAATCCCGATATCAACCAGCCTGGTAATACTGCTGGCCGCATCGTTCGTGTGCAGTGTCGAAAGAACCAGATGACCCGTCAGGGCGGCCTGGACCGATATGCGAGCCGTCTCATTATCGCGAATCTCACCAATCATTATCACATCAGGGTCCTGGCGAAGAAGACTTCGAAGCGATGAGGCGAAGTCAAGACCAATCTTCTCGCTGATCTGGACCTGGTTGCAGAAATCAAGCTCATATTCCACAGGGTCCTCGACCGTCGAGATGTTAAGCTTATCGCCGTCCATCTGGCACAGAGCGGAGTATAAAGTAGTGCTCTTGCCCGAACCGGTAGGACCTGTAACTAATAAAATCCCGTGAGGCAGCGCTACCTGTTCGCCAAAAGAGGCCGTCACATCGGGCTCCATGCCAAGCTGTTCGAGGCCACGCATAATAGATTTGCTGTCGAGTACACGGATAACCACTTTTTCGCCATGGTTCATCGGCAGTGTCGAAACCCGCAAATCGATCCCTCTTCCGCCGATATTGACCTTAATTTTGCCGTCCTGGGGAAGTCGTCTTTCCGAAATATCCAGATTGGCCATGATTTTAATGCGTGAAATAATCGCTGGATGCATCTTCAACGGAGACTCCATCATCTCGAAGAGGACACCGTCTATGCGGTACCTTGTCTTCATAATCTTTTCCTTGGGCTCGATATGGATGTCACTGGCGCCTTCACGCACCGCGTTACTTATCAGATAATTGACGAACTTGATGACTGGCGACTGGCCTGCCATTTGTTCCAGGTCTTCTGAATCATCCTGCTTGTCCTGAACGACCTCCACGTCTGCCATATCACCCATGATATCGTCAAGGTTGTAATCACTTTTTTTGTCCTCGAAAGTCTCGAAAGTGCTGCAGATTTTATCTATGTCTTCATCCGGACAGACGAATGCTTCAACATTCATTTGGGTTTGACTTTTGACATCTTCAATGACAAAAAGGTCCGCCGGACGGCTTGTCGCAACGATAAGATTATTGTCGCGTACCGCTATGGGCATAATGCGGTTGCTTTTTATGTAATCAGGATCAAGCTTGGAAAATGCCTCTCTGTCAACCTGTTCCGGCTCAACCTGCCGAAACTCGAATCCATATAAACTTGCCTGTGCCGTTGAAATTTCAACCTTATCAGCTAATTTCAGTTCAGCGATTATTTGACAGATATCGCAATTTGCTCTTTCTTTGTGTATTCCTCTAACTTTTGAGAGCTGGGCATCGGTTATCTTTCCCATTTCCGAGAGGACATCCGCGACGTCCCGGATATTAGTTGCGCTATCCTGCTGTGGACAATACAGTTGAGATAGACCGCTTATTTCCTCTTCGCAGCCGTTATCTGAATCATCGCTAATGAGATTTTTCCCGGCCTGCTTGTCTTTAAGTCTAAATCCAAAAAGCCGTGCCATAATGTTGACCTTACCCTCTTTCTTTATATATAGAATTATTCTATCCCGGAATTAAGATACTATCGTTTCAATAAGTCAAAATGGAGCATCTAACACTCAATCTTCGTTACTCCACAGCTCATGAACATACAAACCCCTCCCTGAAAGCTTTCAAATAAAATATAAATAATAATTCCCGGCTAATCAAATCTTCTTAAAGCAAAAAAAAGGCTACTTTTTTTCGTCCGATAGTACCTCAAATAAAGGCGCAAAATGATATTACTATACTGAAATGATTATCGGAATTATTTGAAGTGTACTTAACTGAGAAGAGCGCTTTTTGCGCGCCCCAATTATATGTGAGCATAAGCTCTATTCAGGCAGAACTGTAAATGGAAGCCTGCTAAATCTTTACGACTGACTATGCAGCCACAGCAGACGAACTTTCAAAAGCGATGAGAAATATAACATCAAGCAATGACAAGTTATATACACCAGGGACAGCGCATTGTGCGGCCAAGCATGCGGCTGGCCGTGGAATCATTGATAATCTGCTCTCGTTTTGGGTCCCAGTGAACTGCACGGCCTAATATCATTGCGATATTTCCCAAGTGTGCAACCGTAGCAGACCGGTGCCCTACATCGATAGGTGTAATAGTCTGAGCACGAGTCCTGACACAATCCAAAAAATCACGACGATGGCCCTGACGATGATCGCCGGACGGCCTGGCCAGGTGTATTTCTTCAGGACCAATCTTTTCTTTGAGTAAACGCTTTGGATTTGCATCAAGGCCGCTGCGTGTTATATGTACCCACCCTCTATCTCCTATGAATCTGACACCTTGAGGATAGTGATTATTGCTTGCGACACGCAGTCTTACACCATTTTCATAGGTGCATTCAAAATCGTAATCAACGGCTGCGTTCCACAATCCATCTGCGGGAAATATACCTCTGCCTACAACTTTAACGGGTCCGGTTTCATCACAGCCCATACCCCAGTGAGCAATATCGATATGGTGCCCCCCCCAGTCGGTAACCTGGCCGCCGGAGTAATCCATGTTCCAACGGAAGTTCCAATGGCAGCGTTTATCAGTGTACGGCGCCCGGGGGGCAGGGCCAAGCCACATCTCGTAGTCAAAGCCTTCCGGAATCGACATAACCGGTTGAGGGTTAATTCGATTAACGGTCGGCTGACCCCCTCCCGGATCATACCCTTCCCCCATGCCAACATCGACCCTTTGCAGAGTTCCGATACGCTGATTACGTACCAGCTCGCATCCAAAACGAAAATGTGCTGTTGAGCGCTGCCAGCTTCCGGTTTGCCAGACACAGTTATAACGATGTACTGCCTCGACCATAGCTCTGCCTTCCGATATCGTCAAGGCCAGCGGTTTTTCGCCGTAAATATCTTTTCCTGCCCTGATACCTTTTATGGCCGGAATCGAATGCCAATGGTCCGGAACTGCTATGCAAAGTGCATCAATTTCGTCCCGAGAAATGACCTCTCTAAAGTCGTTATATCGGACACAATCCTCGTTATCGTAATGCTTATTAACTTCCCTTACCGCAGCGTTAAGTCGGCCTCCATCAACATCGCAAACGGCAATAATCTGGCAATCATTCTCCTGCAGGAACCCTTTCACATGACGCATCCCCATACTCCCTAAGCCGATTAAGCCCATCGTCAATCGATTACTCGGAGCCGGCCGCCCTTCCCCGCCTAAGGCACAAGAGGAAATAATATATGGTGCGTAAATAGCAGCCGAGGCGCTTTTCAAAAAAGACCGGCGGGATATTCCCCATCGTATTCGTTTCATTATTGATATTCCGGCTATTTTCCTGCTGCTTGAGCTTCTAAAAGCATCTTTATCCATACCCCGATATATTTGCCATGGTCATGATATGTTCTCCCGCTGACTAAGTTGCCATCCACAACACACGGCTCGTTGACAAAGATACCGCCGCAAACCTCAAGGTCAAATTTGCATTTTGCAACGGTAGCCATACGCCGGCCCTTCACACAATCGGCATAAGCCGGTATCTCCACACCATGACATACACTGGCTATCGGCTTGTTTGTCTCGAAGAAGTGCTTTGTAATACGCACAAGGTCCGGATCATACCGGATATATTCAGGGGCACGGCCACCGGAGAAAAATATGCCTAAATAATCTTCCGCGCTCACATCTCGAAATGCAATGTCCGATTGTAGAGTGTAACCC
>JABMRO010000102.1 GCA_013202635.1 Planctomycetota bacterium | reverse complement strand
TCTCCCATCTTTGTATAACAGGGCAATCAAAGGCTTTTCCCATTTCCTAATGATAATTAGTATAACATATAGTGAATGTCTTCGTCAAGTGAAGAATAAATGCGTCCGGCGCGACTACGACTATTCTATCGAAAATCGTATAATTTGATTGATTTTTTCTGCGGGTATTTACTATTATGCATCCGTTGGAACCAAGTTCCATATTATTTTGAGTCATCGATTAATTAGAAATAAGTAATATCTTATTTAAGGCGTGAGAAAATGTGTGAAGGATGTGGATGTACGCCGTGCGAAACATGCGGCGGCCCTATCGAAGATGGGGTCTGTGCCGGCTGCGGTGAGTCGGCCGATGAATGTACTTGCAAGCCACAAGAGTAGTAACTTTCCTTAGCTCTTGGCGGCGTCATTTAGTTTTATTAGGCTTTTTCGAGCCTATGGGGGAGGTGTTTTTGTCTCCTTTTTGACTTACTTATCGTACCGCCTGTCTTGTATGGGCAAATCTGTGGTGATTGCTAATTAGAAAAAAAAGCCCCGGTTTATGCGGGGCTAAGAGGTTAATACAAAAGGACTCTTTTATCTTTTTTATTTTTCGGACAGTTTTAAAGGGACAAAAATCGTATAGCGTCCCCTTTTAACCAACAGCAAAGCAGCACCTTCTTTCTTAGCCTTTTTTATTTCCTCGTTAAATTCTGTTGTATTCCTGACTTTTTGTTGATTGACTTCTTTAATAAGCGCCCCCGATGCTATTCCTTTCTCTTCAGCCTGCGAGCCGCTCTCAACGCTGGTAACGATGACTCCGCTCTGGCCTTCGTAGCCGTAACGCTCTGCCAACTCATCCGTCAGGTCTTGTACTGTAAAACCTAACTCACCAATGGTCTTGGGCGATAAAGTGCCGGCAAGCTCTTCCGTCGGCGGGCGCTTGCCAAGTTTAACGGAAATAGTCTTTCTTTTTCTATCTCTCCAGACGACTAATTTAATCCTACTGCCGGGTTTTAGCATTGCGATTTGGTTGCGAAAGGCGTCTCTTGATTCTATCGGCTCACCATTAAGCTCAATAACAACGTCATTGTGTTGTAGCCCGGCCTTCTCGGCAGCGGAATCGGGCTGGACCACTGAAATAAGAACTCCCCTGGCATTTTTCTTTAAGCCAAAAAACGGGGCTGTTTCGTCAGTCAGGGCTGCGATTTCGACGCCGAGAAAACCCCTCTCCACCGTCCCACTTTTAACAAGCTGGTCATAAATATTTTTTGCCATATTTATAGGTATCGCGAAGCCGATTCCTATATTGCCGCCGGCGCCAACAATAGCGGTGTTAATCCCGACCACCTTTGCATCAAGATTTATCAGAGGTCCGCCCGAATTACCGAAGTTTATCGCGGCATCGGTTTGAATGAAGTTTTCAAAATAAGCCAGACCGAAACCACTTCTGCCTTTTGCGCTTACGATACCGGCGGTAACGGTGTGGCTCAGACCGAGCGGATTGCCGATAGCAAGGACCCATTCACCGACTTCGAGCACGTCCGAGTCGGCCAGTTCGAGATACGGCAGGTCTTTGGCATCGATTTTCACGACGGCGACATCCGAATCCGAGTCTGTTCCGATGATTTTTGCAGTAAACTTTCTGCCGTCTGTTAGCTCGACCTCAACTTTTTCGGATTCTTCGACCATGTGATTGTTTGTAAGGATATAGCCATCGGATGAGATGATAAACCCGGAACCCTGGGCCGTTCGCGACTCTCTTCTTGGTTGTCGCGGTGCGCGCTGTTCACGCGGATCACGCTGGCGGGGAGAGCGGCGGAAGAAAAATTCGAACGGGTCAGAAAACGGCTCGCCGAAAGGCCATTCCCTCATTGACTGGTTGTCGCGTGTGACGATTCTTTCGGCCCTTAGTGAAACTACCGCCGGCGAAGTCTTTTCTGCAATAGAAGAAAAGGCTTTACCCATCTGGCGCAGCGTAGCGATGCTTTCGGGGTCCTGCGCAAAGACCGATAAGGGGTTGACAAACAGCAGTACTAAAAGAGTTGAAACTACGATATAACTCGAGCGAGTTTTGAACCGATTGAGACTAATAACGCTCATTTTTGACCTCCAATTCATAAATTATACAAAACGGTACCTAATATTCTTAATTCGACAACAATAACAAGCAATTTAAGTAAAATCTATACGATTTTATCGTCAATAAGTTCATAGCGTCAAACTTTTTTTCAGTCAAAGCTTTCCAGACAAAGGCTTTTATCGGCTTGCTCTTTTCGCATCATTCAGGAAAAAGAGATTCACGAAACGAGCGGTTTTTATGAAGATAAAAGCAACCGCTTTTCAACAGAGCAACGCAAGACTGCAATACAGCGATTATAGCCTAATCCGCATAAGTTCCAAGAAATATCCGCCGGGCTGTTCCTGGTTATTCCTGAGGATTGGAATCCTTTCCGTGTATCGGCTTTGTGAATAAGGTATTGGCCACCTGTTTTAGCTTTAGCGCTATAGGCTCGGAAGCGATTCCCACGAGAGAGGCCAGGCCTGCAAATCCAAATATATTTGTCTGTTGTACGGTTGAGTTCGCAGGACAGAAGCCTCCACGGATAATGAAGTAGGAAACAATAGCGAGGATTGCTCCGACGAATGGTGTGAGGATATATTGCGAAAGCCAGCTCCTCTTCAACTGCTTATTACCGACATACCAGGCAAGCGAACGCAGAGAGCGCACCTGTCCCCCGAGCGCACCGGCCAGCACTACAATAAGAAGCAGGCGTCCTTCATTCGACAGAGAAAGCGTCCAGCACAGAAACCTGGCCCGCAACACCGCGTCGATAGACCCCCTTGAAACTGCATAAGAGGGCCAGAACTGAATTATGGCTACCACAAGCAGAATTGATAACAGTATCAAATACACAGCCGTAAGTACAAAGCCAATGGGGCCTACTGTGGGTGAATCCGAAAGACCTGCATTCCGAGTAACGGTCTGATTATTCATTTCATTTT
This sequence comes from Planctomycetota bacterium, assembly GCA_013202635.1. Taxonomy (GTDB): domain Bacteria; phylum Planctomycetota; class Phycisphaerae; order Sedimentisphaerales; family Anaerobacaceae; genus NIOZ-UU13. The sequence continues at coordinate 241 of JABMRO010000102.1, read as the reverse complement.
TTGCCTGAGTTTCATCGGACATATTATTTTCTCCTATTTAGAATAACCATTTCTTTTTAAGAAACTATAACCTACCCGACCAAGATCGCAAAATAGAGTCAGATTTGCCGCAAAAGAACGGCAAAAGATGCGCTAATACTCAAATAAAAAACTGTTGTCCCGCATCAATAAAACGGTGACTTTTCATCACTTTTCTCATCAGGAATGTTAATCACCGCTCCGCCATCTGTCAAGATTATTC
>JABMRO010000011.1 GCA_013202635.1 Planctomycetota bacterium | reverse complement strand
GGGGCCTCTAAAAATTGCTTTTGTCACGAGAACGTGCGAAATTTTCTCCGGCAAGGCGGAAGGTCAAAATCGCCGCAGGCATAGTCAAAGCTATGTCGAGGACGCAGTTTGGCCTGACAACGCCGCCGGGGGAGATTGCTGCCGTTCGCAGTAAAAATGAATTTTTAGAGGTTCCCTAAAGTATCAGCGTTGTTTTCTGTTCTGTCTTTTTCTATTCTGCCCGGCTGTAGTTGTGGGAGTTTGTTTTTCTCTTCCGGCTTTAGTAAGCTGCGGGGCCATTTGATTCTTCCAGTCTGCGTAGGTCTGCTGAAGGCGTTTTACAATTTCCGGATTTTGTTTTGCGAGATTGTTTTTTTCACTAATATCCGCTTTAAGGTCGTACAGCTCTAAGGAGCCTTTATTAGCGAATTTTACAGGATTTTTTCGCAATTTAGTGTAACATAATCACTTCTCGCGCAATTATACCCGTGACAATGGTTGGTACTATGGCAAAAGTTGTAGAGCGAATAGATGATGACTTGGTGTTCAGGGCACGCACGCAGGCCGAAGCATTGGGCCGGCTGTACGAGATGCACTATGAGCGCATACTAAGCTTCTGTGTGTATCGGCTCTTTAACAAAGAGATTGCCGAGGACATAACTTCCGCGGTCTTTCTTGAAGTTGCTCGCAGTATCGGCGCCTTTAGAGGCCGAACTGTGAAAGATTTCCAAAGCTGGCTGTATGCCATAGCCGCCAACCAGGCAAACGCTTATATAAGAAAGACTACTCGGCGCAAAAAGCTGCTCGAAGAAGCGGCCGGCCCAATGACGGCCTTTGCCACCGGGGGCACTGATAATTCGCCCCACTGGCCGCAGCTTTATACAGCCATCCTGAAGCTAAAGCTGCAGCACCAGACCATTGTTACGCTGAGGTTCTTTGAAAACCTTCAATATGAACAGATAGCTAAAATTTTAGATGTCAAAGAAGCAACTTTGCGCGTCAGGTTACACAGAATACTTAACGAGCTGCGAAACCATTTGCAGAATGTTTCAGACCCAGAGGCATAAAATGTTCAAAGACGAATCCGAATTTAAGAAAATTATAGATCGGCTGAATATCGACACAGACCCGAATCAAAAGCACCATGACGACCTGCGCCGGCAAATGCTCAACGTCTTTAACGAAACTAAGCAGCAATCACAAAAACCAGCAACGCCGCATGGCGTTCTAAGGAGAATAATTATGAAAAGTCCTATTACAAAACTGGCCGCCGCCGCGGCAATAATCATTGCGATACTCATTGGCCTGCCCTTCTTAAGCCCGAACAGTTCGAGTGTCGTTCTGGCTGATGTCCTTGAAAGAATTGAACAGACACAGGCGTTTATGTACAGAATGACAATGACAACGACCGGCGCTATGATGTCGGATATGCCCACCAGAAAAATAGAGATACAAGGTACGACTATCATCTCAACCGAATACGGCATGAAAATGGAAATGGCTACGACTGATCCCGATTCAGGCGCAGAAGAAGTGACTCAGCAAATGTATATTATTCCTGACCAAAAACTGATGATTTCGCTTATGCCTAAGCATAAAAAGTACATGCGGATGGAATTTGATGATGATTTGCTTGCCAGACAGAAAAAGCAGAACAATGACCCGCGGGAAATGATAAAGCAAATAATGGACTGTGAGTACACCGAGCTTGGCCGCTCAGTCATTGACGGCATAGATGTTGAAGGTTTCCACACGACAGACCCCGCCTACTACGGAGGTGCAATGGAAAACATTGAGCTTACACTTTGGGTGGATGTCGAAAAATGGCTGCCTGTACGTGCCGAAATGGACTTTAAGATGAATGAGCAGATGCGGATGCAGGGAGTCATTTACGATTTTCAGTGGGATATTCCAGTCGTTGCAAGTGATTTTGAGCCGGTTATACCGGATGATTACACAGCCTTTTCGACCGAGGCTATGAAGATGCCGAGCATGACTGAAGAAGCTGCTCTTGAGGGTTTGAAATTCTTTGCTGAAATTGTCGGGCAATATCCGAAGAAGCTTAATTTAATGAATCTTATGCAGGAGTTCTCGGCTATTAAAGACAGTGAAAACCTGACTGATGCGGGCATGAAATTAAAAGAAGAGATGGACCGGGCGCAAAAAGACGAACACATGAAAAAAGTAACGGAGACAATGCTCAAGGTTCAGTCGATTGGTATGTTCTATATGATGCTGATACAGGACAAAAAGGAACCTGTCTATTACGGCGAGACAGTCACTCTTCAGGATGTTGAAAAGGTGCTTTTACGGTGGAAAATTTCTGATAATCAGTACCGGGTTATCTTTGGAGATTTATCAGCTTTGGATGTTTCCGCCGATGAACTAACTGATCTCGAAAAGTCCATGATAGACGATGGCTACAAAATGCCGAGCATAACTGAAGAAGCTGCTCTTGGACGCAGAGTCAAGTCCCCCGCCGATGACTATTACGAGCGTGGAGAAACTCATTATTTAGATGGTGAATACGACCAGGCCTTCTCAGAGCTAACCAAGGCTATTGAGATAGACCCGGCCCTTGCTCGGGCCTACATCACTCGCGGGATGGTATATGCAAACAAAGGCGAACACGACCTGGCCATCGCAGACTTCACCAAGGCCATTGAGATAGGCCCAGGGCTTGCTCGCGCCTACGTCACTCGCGGGCAGGCATATAACGACAAAAACGAATTCGACCTGGCCATCGCAGACTTCACCAGGTTCATTGAGATCAAACCAACGGATGCTCATGCCTACCTCTATCGGGGGATGGCCTACAAGAACAAAGGAGAATATGACCTGGCCGTCACAGACTATAGCAAGGCCATTGAAATAGACCCAAAGATTGCTGATGCCTACAGCGGCAGGGCTGGTGCCTACTACTACAAGGGAGAATATGACAAAGCCTGGAAGGATGTTTATAAAGCACAGGCCTTGGGCCGCAAGGTTGATTCTAAGCTTCTCGAAAAGCTTCGTAAAGCTTCAGGGAGAGATGGATGAATCAACGGGGACTTGAAGGTCTCCGGTACCGGGTTATCTTTGGAGATTTATCAGCTTTGGATGTTAACACCGAAAAATTAGCTGACCTTGAAAAGTCCTCTCTGAAATAGTAGATTCGACAGTAAGAACACAAAGGCTGGCCCCTGCCAACAGCAAGCAGGGCTCGGCCTTTTCTTTTTACAAATATTGTGCTGAAATCAAAATTTCAAGCCTAAAGCCCACTTTATTAGAGTAAAATCAGCCCTTGGTTCGTCTATTAGTGATT
>JABMRO010000101.1 GCA_013202635.1 Planctomycetota bacterium | reverse complement strand
GGATTTGACTCAGTTGCACTTGGGAGTTGAATCCGCCTTTAATATTAAACAATGGTTTAAGGAGGTATTTGCGTATGAACATGAAAGCCTTTATTGCAACAGCGTTTTCGTTTATGGCTTTATCAACAGTTTCCGCAAAATCGCTGCCCGTTTATTTCGGAACTTATACGGGGGGGGATAATTCCAGTAAGGGGATATACCGCAGTGTACTTGACCTCAGGACGGGAAAACTCTCCGAACCGGTTCTTGCGGCTGAAGCCAGGAATCCATCATTTCTCGAGATCCATCCCAACGGGAAGTTTCTGTATGCCGTCAGTGAGTCCGGCAGAGCTGGAAGTGTCAGTGCGTATTCTATCGACAAGGACACAGGGAACCTCAAGCTCCTCAACCAACAATCTTCGGGAGGCGCTGGCCCATGCCACGTCAGTATTGACCATGCGGGAAGGAATGTGCTCGTCGCCAACTACGGCAGCGGGAGCGCTTCGGCAATTCCAATCAAATCGAACGGCAGACTCGGCAAGCCAACCGGCTTTGCCCAGCACACCGGTTCCAGCGTGAATCCCAGGCGGCAGAAGGAGCCCCATGCACACTCGATAAACGTCAGCCCGGACAACCGCTTTGCCTTTGTCGCCGACCTCGGAATCGATAAAATCATGATTTACAGACTGGACACTGAAAAGGGAACTATCGAAAAAAACAGTCCTCCTTTTACAAAGGTCAAGCCCGGCGCCGGGCCGCGACATTTTGCTTTCCACCCAAATGGAAAGTACGCTTACGTGATTAACGAACTCGATTACACAGTAACAGCATTTGCCTACGAGCCGGCTTCGGGCACACTGACAGATATCCAGACCATCACTACGCTCCCGAGCGGATTTGACGGGTCCAATTCATGCGCTGAAGTACGTGTGCATCCAAACGGGAAGTTTCTCTACGGTTCGAACCGTGGGCATGACAGTATTGTTGTTTACCGGATCAATTCGGCCAAAGGGACACTGACTTTCGTCGAGCATGAGACCGCCGATATCAAAACGCCCCGGAACTTCAACATCGACCCGACGGGCAGGTTCTGCCTCGTCGCCAACCAGGGCAAAAACAGTATCGTCGTTTTCCGAATTAACCAGAAAACCGGTGCGCTTGAACCAACGGGGAATAAAATCTCCATTGGAAGGCCGGTCTGTGTCCGGTTTCTGCGACCAAATCGCAACGTTTCCGAATGAGCGGGTAAATTTGTATTGACTCACTAAGAATTTCGAAGATTTTATTACTCGACAAAGAAGATTTAATTCACAAGGCTGTCGGTTGGATGCTTAGAGAAATCGGAAAGCGAGATATGGAAGTAGAAGAAGAATTCTCAAGAAGGGAAAGGTTATGAAGTTTAATAAAAATAATGTGTTCTTGTTAATCTGTTTAGCTGGAGTAACAACTCTCCAGTCTTGTGCTGTTCAAGATGCTTCGCGGCCTGCCGAAGATACCTTGAATGCAGAGTCAAACCATTTCAGCAATAATAAAGAACTCGCTGTAAATATTTTGAACAATCCCGACCTGACATTGGTTCTGGAAAAAGCAAGGTCTATATTGAAAAAGGGACTCAACGCCGGCAGCGGTTATGGCGAAGTATGGATTCGTGACCTAAATACATTTATTGAACTTGCTCTGGAAGTTCAGGATAAGGCGGAACTTCGCCGGTCGCTTTTGGTGTTCTTTCATTTCCAGGGAAAAGACGGCAACATAATCGACGGTTATATACCTGCTGAAAAGGCGAACGTTTCATATAAATATATCCGATCAAACACAATGCCGAATCTCCTTGGTCATAAGAACACAGTCGAAACAGACCAGGAAAGCTCCTTAGTTCAGGCCGTCCATAAGTATGTAAGGAAGACCGGCGACTATTCGATACTTTCTGAAGAAATTAATGGCCTCTCTGTCCGTCAAAGGCTGTCTATGGCACTTCGTTATCTTTTGGAGCATCGCTACGATGCCGGGTATGGATTGATTTGGGGTGCTACAACCTCAGATTGGGGAGACGTCCAGCCCGAGCATTCATGGGGAGTTGAATTAGATTCATCCAGCCATCGTTCCATCGATATATATGATAATGCAATGTTTATCGTTGCGATAAAAAACTATATTTCACTCATCGCATCCGAAACCTCAGACCAAAAAGTGTGGCAATCGGTCGCAGATAAAATCAAAGCAAACACAAGAAAGCACCTGTGGGACCGGGAATTACACAAATTTCGTCCTCATATCTATTTAGAAGGCTCTCCCTTCCCTGAAGATTTTGACGAGCACAGAATATATTATCACGGCGGGACCGCCATTGCGATTGAAGCAGGAATTCTCTCGAAAGAGGAGGTATTACAAGTATTCAACGATATGGTCAACAACAAGATGTTCGCCGGTGCCGGTTCAATCGGCCTGACAGTCTATCCACCCTACCCGGCCGGATTCTTCAAGAACAAAAGCATGGGGCCCTTCTCTTACCAAAATGGCGGCGATTGGACCTGGTTCGGGGGGCGAATGATACAGCAGCTTATCGCTTATGGTTACATTGAGCAGGCATACCAGGAATGCCTTCCAATGCTCGAAAGAGTCAGAGTAAATAATGGCTTTTTTGAATGGTACACGATTGATAATCAACCAAGCGGCTCCGGAACTTTTCGAGGTTCCGCCGGCGTACTTGGCAAGGCGGTACAGATGCTTCTTAAATGGGCTAAAGAACAGTAGAAGCAGTTTCATTCAGGAGATGTTCTATGAAACCTAAAAAAAATCCAAACCGCAGAGAACTACTAACCACTCTGGGTATTTTGCCTGTCCTTGGCATTTCCTCTTCTTCATTTTCAAAAGGAAAATCACAAGATAAAGTTGACGCTCTAACCGGCCCCACTTTTATTACAAGGTCTGACCAGCAGGATTATGCCAGACTCAAGACCATGGATTTGAGCGACCCTAAAATAGTCGCAAAGCAAAAGAAAATGCCCGTTGGCAAAATCGGCAATCTTAAACTTGGCCGTATCATAAGCGGCAGCAATCTAATCAGCATGAATATGCACGCCAGGGATTTGGATTACGTACAAGACCTTGCGGCCAATTACAACACCGAAGAAAGAATCTTCATGACACTAAAGAGATGTGAGGAATATGGAATCAATTCGATAGTCCTGAAAAACCACAATTTCAAACAATTCAGACTGTCACAATATTGGGACCAGTGGCGCGGCAAAATGAAATGGATTGCCGATGTTATCACCACGGATATCGATAAGTACGAAGAATTGCTGGTAGAGCATTTGGAACTGGGAGCATCGGCGGCCTATTTGTGGGGAGGTGCCAGTGACATCTGGTATTATCAGAAAAAACAGGACAATATCATCAAGGCATTCGAGATTATGAAAAAATACGATATTCCCGTAGGTATATGTGCGCATCGACTGGAACCTATCATGTTTTGTGAAAAAGAAGGGCTCGTCCCTGACTTTTATATAAAGACACTGCACCACGACAGATACTGGTCTGCTCATCCGAAAGAAAATAGACGATTCATCGAGATGTTCGAGAAGGAGTCGCCTAAACATGCAGAATACCACGATAATATGTTCTGCCATGATCACGAAGAGACTATAGCATTTATGCAGGATGTAAAAGTCCCCTGGATAGCCTTCAAGGTTTTGGCCGCCGGAGCCATTCCACCCCAGGAAGGAATCAAGTTCGCATTCGACTGCGGCGCAGACTTCATTTGTTTAGGCATGTTTGACTTCCAAATAAAGCTGGATGTGGAATTTGCACTAAAAGCTATCGCAAAATCAAAACACCGTAAACGTCCATGGATAGCATAAGATAGAAACAAAGGAGGACTAATTGTGAATCGAAAACTAAAACGACGAGAGTTTCTTGGCACTGCTGCGGCCGGTATGCTGTTAGGCTCCCATTCGACAGCACAGGAAATAAATGATACTGGCACGACAACTCAGCGCGAGGTGCGGCTCGAATATTTCAAACCCAAAGAACTTAAAGAAGCACAGACTAAATGCCCGACAATCTTCCAGCCGCTCGGAACGATTGAATGGCACGGAGTGCACAATGTCGTAGGTGTCGATTCACTGAAAGCACATGCCTTGTGCGTTCGAGCGGCTCAAAAGGGAGGAGGCTTAGTTTCCCCAACTCTTTATGGCGGTGTCGGAGGTGTGAATCATCCGCATACGTTCATTATGGATGAGGAAAACAATGTCTTTTCCAAACTTCTCAAACCCTGGCTCGAACAGCTTTGCCGGGAAATGGTGCGTGATGGATTCCGTGCAATTATCATGCTCACCGGTCATTATGGTGCCGCCCAGCAGATTGTAGTCCGCGAAACTGCGGTTCGCATGAGCCGTGCCCTGGGAATTCCTGTTCTTGGTACACCTGAGTATATTCTTGCACTGGATGCCGACTATACCGGCGATCATGCCGCATGGGGTGAAACATCCCTTATGATGCATCTCTATCCCGATACGGTCGATCTCTCACGACTTGGCGACCCTCCCCACAAAGGTGTCGGTGGACGCGACCCGAAAACAGAAGCATCCGCCGAAGACGGACGTCTCCTTACAGAAACAATCGTCTCACGGCTTGCCATATTAGCACAGAAAATGCCAACATGGGACTATAAGACCCTCGACCGTTTCATCGATTCCGAAGCAACTCTCGTTGCCAGGCAGCTTTCTGCACCAAGGGGCAAGAAAAATGTTTGGACTGCCTGGCGTAATATCGGCAGTGCCCTGCGTAACTACGGAAAGCAGCTTGCCGAAGGAAATTTTGAACAGATCAAGTCATCAGTTGAAGGACTGTAAGCCTTGTTTGGGTATTATCGTGGAAAATAGCGAAGAGAAATATAAAGATTAATAACAAATGATGCAGAGTATGAACAAACTTGGGGTTGGTATTATCGGGTGCGGCGCAGTAGCCCAGGAGCATATTAAAGCCTTTCAGAAAGACGTGCGTTCTGAGGTGCGGACACTAGTTGACCGGAATCCTGCAAATGCAGAAAGATACCGCGACCGGTACGGCTTAAAGTGCGCCATCGAAACCGATGCCTCCAAAATGCTTGAGCAAAATGATGTGGATATCGTGGTAGTATGCACTCCGCATAACGTACATACACAATACGTAATCGCCGCCGCCCAGGCACGCAAGCACATTATTATCGAAAAACCGGTAGCGTTAACTCCGGAAGACCTGTACAAACAACGCCAGGCAGTCAGAAAAAACAAAGTCAAAACAATAGTAAGTTTCGTCCTGCACTTCAATCCCCTGCTTATGACCATTGACCGCCTGATCGCCCAAGGTGTTTTCGGAGACATCTTTATGGTCGAAGTCGATTATATGCACTGGATATGGATGACTCCTGAAGATAAATGGTATGGCAGCAAAGAACAAAGTGGCTCAGCAATCTTAACCGGTGGTTGCCACGCGATAGATGCTCTGCGTTGGTTTGCCCGGAGCGAAGCCGAGCAAGTTTGCGCTTATCAGGTTAAAACCAAAAATCCCATAGAATATCCGGGTACAATCTCAGTCAACGTTAAATTCAAAGACGGTAAGATAGGCCGCAGCACAACTACCTTCGACGCACAAATGCCTTACAGGTTCAACATCGGAATCTATGGAACCGAGGGTTGCCTGCGTAATGATGAACTTTTTGCACCTAAGCTTTTTCCCGGACAGAACAACTTTATGAAAATCCCCTGTATCCTGCCGGACAGTGCCAACGTCACCCATCATCCCTTTGAGGGTGAAGTGTCCCATTTTCTTGATTGTATTATTGAAGATAAACGACCATATCCGGATTTAGAAGACGCCGCACAAACTCATGCGGTGTGCTTTGCGGCGGACCTTTCGACGCAATCAGGCAAGCCGGTTATAGTAAGTGAACTTCTGGATAAACCATAAAATTACATTTGGAGGAATGACCATGACTAATAAAAGCAGCCGAAGACAATTCCTGAAAACCGGCACATCAGTTGGCCTTGGCTTCGCCCTTGGCGGCGTGCGGCTGACTGCTTCCGCTTCACAAACGCAATCAGGCGCAGCAAATGAGATTAACCTGCCCCCTATTGAGAAAGTCCGTATCGGAATAATTGGAATGGGCGGGCGAGGCAACAGCCTCATGGGTAACTTTCTACAAATGAAAGCCGACGTTGAAGTCCGCGCTGTGTGCGATATTTATCCCGAGCGAGCCAAAGCCGCTCAACAGCGAGTAGTCAAGGCGGGCTTTAATAAACCTGAAGCTTACTCAGGCAACGAGAATATTTGGAAGAAACTCGTCGAACGCAATGATATAGACGCCGTTATCATTGCCACTTATTGGCAATGGCACACTCCAATGGCTGTTTACACCATGAAGGCCGGCAAGTATGCTGCCTCTGAAGTCCCTGCCGCCTATACCCTCGAAGAATGCTGGGAACTGGTCAATACGTCCGAGCAGACTGGCATCCCCTGCATGATGCTGGAAAACTGGAGTTTCAGAAGCGACAATCTGGCTGTGCTGAACATGATTCGTAAAGGCTTATTCGGCGAAATTATTCATTGTCACTGTGCCCACTCCCACGACTGTATCGACCACTGGTTCTTCGACCCTGAGGGCAACATACGCTGGGGCGGCGAATTCCTGGTCAACCGTAACTGCGACCAGTATCCGACCCACAGCCTCGGGCCGGTATTGAGCTGGCTCGACATCAACTGCGGGGACTATTACGATTATAT
>JABMRO010000100.1 GCA_013202635.1 Planctomycetota bacterium | reverse complement strand
TCCCTGAATTAAGCAGCGTGGCCATTTGCTTGGTAAAGTCGATCAGCTGGCTCTTGCTGCGCTTGGCGAAAATTGAAAACAACGCGGCTTTGCTCTCAGACCTGGAGCTGACCTGGGCAATAGACGAAGGGTGAATACTGCGCACCCTGAGCTGTTTTCGTGCGGCATATGGGCTTTCTGCGGTAATCGAGCCTTTGACTTTTTTGCCGCTTGTTGCTATTGCTGTATAATGGTATCTGGGCATAAGTAGAACTAAGAATTAAAAACTAAAAGCCGTGCACTAACAAAATCAGAAATTCGAATACTCAAAACATTATTTTCCGCATACGTCTGATTTTGAATTTCGTATTTTGGTCATTTGAATTTGTTTCGGATTTCGTGCTTCGTGCTTTCCATTGTTTCGTTCTTCGTATTTCATCTTCTGTTTTACGCTTTACATTACGTCGGCTTGCGTTACTCTCAAAACTTCTGAGATAGTTGTTATCCCGGCCAGAACCTTCCTCGCTCCGTCCATTCGCAGGGTCTGCAAACCAGAGTCAAGGGCAAACTTCTTTATTGTTCCGGCACTTTCCCGCTTGTATATCAGGTTGCGCACCTCTTCGTTAATTAACATCATTTCATAGATACCGGTCCGGCCGCGATAACCGGTCTGAAAACATCTTTCACAGCCTTCGCCAACAAAAAATTTAGTGCCGTTTGCGACCGCATCAGACCCGAGCCCAATCTCTCTCAATTCATGCAGTGAAGGCTCGATAACCTTTCTGCAGTCCGGGCAGACCTTTCGCACTAATCGCTGAGCTATTATGGAAATCAGAGAGGAGCTTACCAGATACGGCTCGACCCCCAAATCCAAAAGCCGGCTCACCGCGCCCGCCGAGTCGTTCGTGTGCAGTGTGCTGAAGACCAAATGGCCGGTTAAAGAAGATTGAATCGCCATACGGGCCGTCTCAATGTCACGAACCTCGCCGACCATTATAACATCCGGGTCCTGACGAAGTACGTGACGCAGTGAGGTCGCAAAAGTCATCCCTTTCTTGCTGGCAACCTGAATCTGACTGATGCCCGCAAGCTGATACTCTATCGGGTCTTCTATGGTTATAACATTTTGCTCTGCCGAGTTAATTCTGTTAAGACATGCATAGAGGGTTGTACTTTTACCGCTCCCGGTCGGGCCGGTTACGAAAATCACACCGTGAGAGCGGTTAAGCAAAGAATCAAATTTCTTCAGGTCACCCCCCCAAAGGCCCAGCTCGTCCAATCCGTACAGGGCCGTGCTCTTGTCGAGCAGTCGCATTACACTGCGCTCGCCGTAGCTCGTCGGTACGGTGCTGATACGCAAATCGACCTCACGCTGGCCGAGACGAACACTGCACCTGCCGTCCTGTGGAAGACGGCGCTCCGCAATGTCCATTCCCGCCATAACCTTGATACGGGAAATAATCAACGGCAGAACATTTTTATTCAAGCTCAGAGAGTCATACAAAATACCGTCAATACGATAGCGAACCTGAATCTTTGCCTCATAAGGATGAACGTGAATGTCACTGGCTCTTAGCTGCAAAGCACGAAAGAGAATGTCGTTAACCAGCCTGATAACAGGCGGCCGGTTTACCACATCCAGCAGGTCATCCGAACCTGCAGCCTCATCCACGAGTTGGTCGAGATTTTGAGAATCAAGCTCCTCGGCCACCTCTTCGATGACAGTCGTCCTCTGCTCGTAGGCGATATCTATAACCGAAGTAATGGCCGCCCGGGTAGATACTGCCGCCTTCACAGGAAGGCCCGTCATCTTCGAGACATTATCCAGAGCATTCGTGTCCAGCGGCTTGGATAAAACGACCGTCAGCTCACCGTTATCGGCCTGAGGTTTTATTCCTATAAGAAAATGGTGCTGAGCATACGTCGCCGGAACTGCTTCCACAAATTCCGGAGGTACCGATTTGGCCGATATCTCCGGGATATATTCCCAGCCTAAAGATTCGGCAAACAGCTTCAAAACCACCTCTTCCGTAAAGTACGGACAGTTCAGCAGGGCCTCATCAAGCCGCACCGGACCGCTGTTCTCTTCGAGAAATTTAGCTAATTGCTCGCAGTCAACAAGACCGGTCCGCCTGGCAGTTTGTATAAGTAGGTTTTTCATTATTCCGACTTCTGACCCCTGACCTCTGTATTCTGTCTTCTGTCTCCTGTATTCTGTATTATTGTGTATCAAGTACTTTAAGCGGAGTCATCTTTCTGGGCTTTACGCCGGGCCAGTTACGATAGTCCTGAAATTCTATTTCAGTTTCTTCGAACGCTTGCCTGTTTCTGTCTGATATACGCTGCAAATCACCACCCACAAACCCTTTATCATCGGGTCTTATAATCTCCGCCTTAACAAAAACATACATATGTCTTTGTAAATCGCTGTTGCTCGTGCTCCTGAACAATCCGCCAATAAACGGAATATCGCCGAGTATCGGAACTTTTGTTCCACCCTTACTCTGGTTAAGTTTCAACAGACCGCCTAAAATTATAGTGCTGCCGTCGGGGACAGTAACAGTCGTATCAATGGTGTTTTCTGTGGTATCTGGCGGTCTTTCTCCGGTGATAGTTCCGAAATCGGACCTGGTCAAATTAATATCAAGGCGAAGCAGGTCGCCCCGACTGATATGAGGGACTATCTCAAGAGTGATGCCCGCATCGTATCCCTGATAATCGACACCCGTTTGCACGACACCCATTGAGCCCTCAACAAGAGCGCCGGTTGTTTTGGTAACATAAGTGGTATCTATTGCCTCGATAAGTCCGGGTTCATTGTCGTTAACAAGGATTTTGGGTTTCGCCAGGACCCGGCCGTAATCCTTCTCCTCCATAGCAGTTATCAAAGCATTAATGTGTCTGTCACCATAAAATCCGGTCCCCTTGCCGCCGCTGGACTGAAAATCCACAAAGCGGTCTCTACCGCTGCTTAAAAGTTTGGAAACTAAATCAACTGCAACCTCGCCTTCTGCAACGCCCGGTACAAAAGCACTGGTCAGGCCGGACGTGGCGACCAAATCCGGAAAACTCTGGATTAGATTAAGGTCGTAATTAAATGCGTCTGTCTTCGATATCTGGACCAGGGTTACATCAATAAGGACCTGAGGCCTTCTCTGGTCTAATTTCTCTATCAGGTCACCGATCCATACCTGGTTCTTTTTGCTCGCATAGACAACCAATGAAAAAGTGTTCGGGTCGGGAACTATAGTTATTTGCTCTTCCTGCTTTCTTATAACGCTTTCAATCTTGCCCTCTTTGTCCAAAACGGTCTCTTGAACAAGAGGTTCAAGTATCGAAAACAAATGGTCCGGTGATTGATTCTCCAGTGGATAAATCTTATAAGGTATGTCCTCCTCTTCCATCTCACTGTCCACGTAGGCGATTATCTTGCCTATCTGGGTGTGCTGCTCGGCAGTAGCATTAACTAAAAGCGAATTCGTCGACTCAACTACGACCACCTGCGGCTCTCCGGCAATGTTCTCGGGTAATTCGCCGGCCATTTGTGACCTTCTTGTTGTTGGAGGCCTCGTTGATGTTGTTGGCGGCGTCCTCGTCGATGTAGTCGGGGGCCTCGCACCGCCTGTAAGTCTCGAAGAATAAGGATAAGCTGACCTCTGAACAGGCGTAATTATACGGAGCTCTTCCAGTTTCTTTCTTGCCTCCTCGGCATCAACGTGCTTGATTTTGTATAATTTCAAAGTTCGCAGGTCCTGCTGTGCAACGTCAAGAGTATCTATTAACTCCTCGACTTCATCCAGTTGTTCCTGAGTGCCTATCATCAAAATGCGGTTTGTTCTTTCGTCGGCGTCGAGATACACAGTGGCCTGACCCTGCTCGGTCGTTGTTGTAGTCGTTCTTCGAGCAGCGGCGACTCTTCTTTGAGATTCCAGACGAAGTCGTTGCTGATATACAGCCGTTGTTTCTCCGGGCTTTCGAGCGGTGGTTGTTCTTGTCGGTGCCGCCGGTGCCGCGGCAATAGTAATCGATATACTGCCCAAATGTTCGGCAAGTGCCTGGATTTTAGGAGACAGCGTTTCCGCCATTGTGTACTGCAACTGCCTGAACCTGAACTTTTTCGGCTCTCCCGGCTTGTCCACCAAATCCAGAAGCGCTTCTATACGCGGCATACGGTAGGTGAATCCGGTAACAATCAGTGTCTTCGTTGAGGGTATCTCCCTGACATCTACGACAAGCTTCATCGCGTCCAGAAGATTCTTTGCATTGGTCGTATCTATATGCTGCAGTGTAAAAATACGGGTTATCACAGCGTCACCAATCGCGATACCCTCAGAATCAGGGTATAATCCAGGGTCGATATTTTGAGCTTCCGCCGCGGGAACTATACTTACCAGATCGCCCCTGCGAGTCATTACAAAACCATGGAACTGTAATACGGATTCCAAGAGGGGATAAATCTCTTTTAATTTGATAGGGCCGCGAAGTCTGCCGTGACGTCTGAGTGTAATATCGCCTTTGACCTTGGTCTCGTCATACAAATAATTTAGATTTAAATGCTCACCCACAAAGCCCAAAAAATCAGCTATGGAAAGTTTTTCCGGCAAAGCTAATTGAATAGTATCTTCCCCGTTGGCAATCGACTCCGGTTCATACGTCTTGACAGGAGCAGGCAGTTCGGTCATCTCTTTCTCAAGCATTGTCGGAACGGTGCTTGGCTGGGCTGTTACGTTGTTCTGGGCCGCGAAATTCAGGTTCGGCAGTGGCACGGCCATCTTGGCCGTGTTTTCACGGGCTCCAGGCCCGTGCCGCAATTCCTCAACCGCCGAAAGAATCCTCTCCAGCTTCCTGACAGGGGCCACAACAATCACCACGCCGTTGTGGACATCTATGATTGCCCTGTATTTGGCATTCACGGCCGGAGGATTTGAGAAGCTGCCGATCGATATATTACCGAGTTTCGATGCAATCTGCTCGTTCGATGGAAGATTCTTATCCGCTGAAGCTCCGGATACCGCCTTTACTGCAAATTGCCCCTGGCTGTCAACAAGATTCAATATAGCCATTGCTTTGATAAGCTCATCAGGATTGGCTGTCACCAAAAGCGCATCTGAACCGGGAAAAGATGAAACCGTCCCTATCCCGATGTCGGCAAGATACTTCATGCCCCGCTCAACAGGGATGTACTTCAAGGGAAATATCTTGTACCGCATCGACTCAGACGCGCCCTCCTGAGCAGCCAAAAGACAATTGCTGAATATTAACAGAGCTGTCGATAAAACAAGCAACCTGCTAAAAAACCCGCGAGAAAATTCTCTGTTTACCATTCTTTATCACCCCTTAACCCGATAAATTAAAAAATATTCAAAATTACCGTTTTATTTCTGATCTGAGCTTGTCGGCTCCTCCATCTTCTTTTTTAATTCTTTGCCTAAAATACTAAGCCTTTCCTCATCTTCGGTACTTAAAATCGAAGATCGTTTAGCTCTGAATTCTTCAATAAGTTCATTCATCATTTCGGCCTTTTCCTGGTCAGTGAGACCTGAACCGGTCTTATCAGACTGAAAACTTTTTTGCAACTGCGCCAGCTTTTCAGCAAGTTCCGTCATAGCTGACTCTTCTGCAGCAGTTTTACGCGGCAGCGGAGGCCTCGGCGGCTTTACAACACGAGAACCGGTCTTCCCCGAATACCCCGTAGAAGACTTTACAGAAGCTGCTGCAGAAGATCTGGAAACTGAACTTCCCACCGTACTGCTGGAAATGCCCGCCTGTTTCGAAGGAACAGCAGGCGCCCCTTCAAGAAGACTTATATGCGGCTTCTGCTCGGCTGCAAGCTCGAAAGTTCCATTATTGTCTTTAATAACAACAATACCGTCCTTTACCTCTTCAATCAGCAAATGACCTACCATACTGGACTGTCTGACCCAGTGTAATCCTTTGCCCGGCTCGTCAATCAAAGCCATTGATGATTCAGGACGGCCCTTGTAATAACTTGTACCCATAACCTTAAATTTTGGCGTAGCAGAGGGTGCACGTTTAACAGTGGAAGCACGGCCTTTTACAGGCCTTGACGCTACCGGCTTGGGAGGATTCAGATACAAAGCAAATACCCCGGCCTGCTGGACAAGTGGAGAAACCTGGTTTGAGCCTCTCGTCGCTTTTTTGCCTGCACTGTTGAACTTCTCTATCACATTGGGCCCGCCCAGCAGTTTCTCGATGTCTTTATCGCTGCGGACGCCGAAAACCACAGAAAAAACAACCAAAATGGCCGCTAAAGCCACCGCCAGAATACTCGTTATTCGCAATGTTTTTATCATATCGGTCTCTTAAGTATGTAAATCGTTCGTATCAGGGTTATTATGCCCTTTTTTATTTGACACTTTCGTCGGACCTTGGTTCCCGCCAATGAACGATTTTTTCCAGAAAATCACCCTCGTTTCCCGCGTATTCTCCGCTATGTTCAGGTGTATGACAATCAATACACCCTGATTTCGGCTCTGTTAAGGCTGTAACACCTTCTGTTCTGATATGTTCCGAGCCAGGCCCATGGCAATTCTCACAGCCGACATTTTTCATATGGCCGGTTTTCTGCTCAGAAACAAACCCGCTTTCATATTCCATACCGACAACATGACAGCTAACACACTCAGGGTCAAGCTGTGAGCCGACTCGCTCGAGCGTCGCGTATGCATGTGCATGAGCTTTTTGGCTCCACTTTTCATATTCGTATTCATGACAACCCTTACAGGACTCTGAGCCGGTATATTCCAGGTCATTCGACAAAGGAAATCGTGGATATTTCTCCAAAAGATTCCTCTCTCCCACAAGCTGCTGATAATCTTTGTACAACTGCACAAGAGAGGCATCCTCCTCCAATTCTTCCGTAACCTGGACAGTAAGAAAACTCAATCTCGGCTTACCTTTGTAAGCGGGAGATTCTGTTATGTTCAAACCGCATACGTATCTGCCGAAACGGCCCACCGAAAAAACAAAAGGCTTTTTATTAGGACTGTCGGCCACTATCGGCTCATCAGATTCGGACGGACGTACAATACAATCAACCACAGGTATCCTCTTGGCAATAAAATCAATAATGGCATCATCACAATGGTTCAGTATAAGGATATTGAGCTTAGACTGGCTGCTCACCTGTGCCGAACTATTGTCGGGACCGGAGCTAAAAAGCTGTCCAACTTGCTCTATGGGCGTTGATTTTGCGTCAAAAGCCGCAATAGTTACTACTACAGTCTTATCTTTCAGGAACAGGCTCTTGGTAAATTTCGCAGGAATATTTGCTTCAGAACGGTGGTGAGGGCTTATGATATTAAAAAGCGAGCCGGCACTATCTAACAGCCCAACGTTTCTGCCTGTTTCGATGTCTTCTTCACTCAGACTGACTAAATCATAATAGAGTTGTCTGAAAGCCTGGAGTATTATATTAAACTTGATTACGTCCTGCTCGCTCCGGCCTTCCACAAGCGAACCGGTATCGATAATCAATCTTTTGTCTTTAGAAACACGATTGAAAATTGCCGCGCGCCTGCTAAGCCCGCCAAGCTGTCCGCCGATACAACCGCAGGGCTTTAATTCACCAAGCACGTTACCGGTAAAAAAGACAGTCAGCGCATCGGCCTTCGAAGGTGTCTTTGCCGACGGTTCGCTCGTTACATCCGGCCCGCACGAAACACAAAGTACCGGCACAAAAATGCAACTCACTAATCGAATTATGTACAGGTTGGTTTTCAATCCACCCCCAAAAGCACTTCGTTACGTTCCGTCTTAGCGCGGAAAAACTTATTTCTAATTAGTACACGGAATTACTGTTTGTAAAAACCTCGACAGACAACTTGCAACTCATCACCGTCTTTTATCTTTACAACAAGAACATCCGTGAAAAACGTTTTACCCTCGGATGCCAGCGGTGTCATTTCCACCAGGAGCTGATAACCGTCGCTGATTTTCTCCCGACTGAGAACTTTAATCGTGTTATTCGGAGACGAAACCGATTCAATCTCAAAAGCTCCACCATAGTTGTTGAGTACAGTAACTTTTCTGACTATCGGCTTTTCCGGCCTCGCATTAAAAGCGATAATCAACGGCGGGTCCAATTTGAATTTCGGCAGCATGTCAAAGAGAATTTGAGCCGTTTTCTCCTCCGGATGAGTCAGGCTGATGTTGATTCGCCCTTTGGGATTCTCATTCAGTTTCTCCATATCGACTTTCGGTGAAAGTACGAATTTCGTCGCTTCAACAGAACCATCAATATCGGCGGTTATGCTCTCACCGGTAGATGTAAACCCCGTTATCGAAAATGGCCGATTATCGAGACTGTTAAGTACAATCTTCGGACAGCCGGCATTTTCCTCCTCAAGGAAAAGCCTCAGTC
>JABMRO010000099.1 GCA_013202635.1 Planctomycetota bacterium | reverse complement strand
CCCGCGGAAGCGGGAATCCAGCTTTTTCGTTCTGGATCCCTGCTTTCGCAGGGGTGACATCGTCGGTTTTTGTTTTCCGCAACAGATATTAAATAGTATCATTTATCATATGTGCTAAAGGCAACAAAAGATGAGATTGCCACGGCTTACTTTGTAGGCCTCGCAATAATAGGTATAGTAACAGGATTCAATTTAATGACGGACCAATCATCTCTACTTTCATCAAGTGACGGCGAAGACCCAACTTCAATAAAATATATGCTGAAGTTAGCGGCACCGATGGTGGTAACTACTATTTCTTTTACCATTATGCAGTTTGTTGACAGGTTTATGGTTTCTCGTCTTGGGCCGTATGCGCTGGCGGCGATTTTGCCGGCCGGCGCAGTGAGTTTTTTGCCGGGCGGCTTTGCAATAGGTTTGATGACAAGCCTTAACACCTTCGTAAGTCAAAGTCATGGCAGAGGCGACAAAAGGGACTGTTCGAATTATTTCTGGCAGGCAATATATATGGGGTTCGTTTACTTTTTGGTTGTGGTAGCGATTATGTGGCCGGCGGCGCGTTGGATATTCGAGACGATAATGGGACAAAAACCCGACGTTGTCGATCCAAACGTTGTGGATATGGAAGTAACGTATCTTCGAATTATGCTTTATGCACATATACCGGCCATTTTTAATTATGCCGGCAGCCAATTCTTTATGGGCATCCATCGCCCTGTTATCACGATGTGCGCATCACTGTGCGGACAGGTGGTTAATGTGACAGCCAACTATGTGTTGATTTTCGGCAAGCTTGGTTTCCCTGAGATGGGTATTGCCGGGGCAGGCTGGGGAACGTTTATCGGGATAACAGTTGCGGCGGGTATAAATCTGGCTGTTTTTTTAAGCGGCCGGATGGACGCGACCTATAAGACCAGACGAGCATTAGGTCTTGATTTCAGCAAGATGTACGATTTGTTGAAAGTGGGCTTTCCGGCGGGTATCGGGCTTATGGTAAACGTGGCATTGTGGGGTGTTATATTGTTCGGACTGGTTGGAAAATTCGGTACAGAAGCATTGACCGCGACAAGTGCAGTATTTGCATGCACACATGTTTCTGTGATGCCGATTGTGGGCATTAGTACGGCTTTGACCGCGGCGGTTGGCAAGGCTATCGGCGAGAGCAGAGAAAGAGTGGCAATTAAGCAAACCAGGATTTGTTTGAAGGTGGCACTTGTCTATATGGGGCTGGTTGGAGTATGCTTCTTTATATTCAGAAAAGGCTTAATGGAGTTCTGGACCACCGATCCCGAGATGGACCAGGCTGTAGTCGAAGCTGTAGTCAAGGCCGGTGCGAATATTTTGATTTGTGCGGCCATATACCAGGTTTTTCAGGCGGCGAGGACTATCTATAGCGGCTCTTTGCGAGGTGCGGGCGATACAGTCTGGCTGGCGATTACCTCGTCAGTTGGAGCGGTGTTAATATTGGGTTTTGGCGGGGCGATTATGGTCAGATTTTTTCAGAAGTTTTTTCCCTCTTATGGTTATATGGGGCCGTGGATTGCGGCTACGCTGAGTATGATAGCGGTAGGATTAGCCAACCGCTGGAGATTTAAGAGCAAAAGGTGGATGAATATAGATTTATTTAAGCGCCGCGGGCCCAGCGTACCGATTCAAAACGGAGCAGCAGTTGAATAGCATGTTGTATATCGTTTCGCGTAATCTTCAAGCTCAATTTTGAATTGGCTTGATATGGAGGTTGCGATGCCAAGCGGTTGAATCAGATTCACCTCGCCGGGATATTCATATTTTAAACCACTCTTTATAGTGATAAATTTATATTACTTGGAGGCCTGTTTTAGTATCCAATCAGACATGATATTTAACACAATGGGAGATATAGTTTCTTCAATTTTGGCATACTCAGACGGCGAACCGGTCTTTGCCGTTTGGAACAGATGATTCATCCCTGAGAACTCTTTTATAGTATATTGGAGATTGCCTCCGGCTTTAAGGGCCGCTTCAACACCTTTCAAGTCCTCCTTTGGTATCTGCATGTCTCTATCACCATGCAGGGCCAGCACTGGGCATTTGACCTTCATTAAAGTTGTTTCCGGATTGTAACGCAAAACGGAACTAAAACCGGGTGAGAGCATCCAATCGAAGTGGAAGGTGTCAATGGATTCAAGCTCTATCTTCTTCCTCTCATTCGCACTGAGTTTTGCTAATTCCGGTTTTGCTTTCTGAAGGAGATTTTTGATTTTTGATTTTGCAACATTCAAATCATCTTCATGCCTGATAGTGTAGAAAATATTTCTTAAGACCGAGGCCTTAAAAGTAATGGCTTTCTGGCTTGCCCCTTTGGACCGATAGCTATCTGTCCACTGCTTTATTAATCCTTCAAAGTCATCGCTCATCAATCCCGGTGCAGCCATAATAACCATAAAAGCCACATCCGGTGATTCAGAAGCCGCCAGGGGACCGATTACAGCACCTTCGCTATGACCAGTGAGTCCAATCTTTTTGGCGTCGATTTCCGGCCGGGTTTTCAAATATTCAACACCGGCAAGAGCATCCCTTTTAAAGTCTTCAAAAGTTGAGGCATCATAATTGCCCGTTGATCTCCCTACACCCCGGTCATCATATCGAAGAACGGCAATGCCCTGCCGGGTCAGGTAATCCGACAATACCAAAAATGAACGATGCCCCCAAATTAGCTGATCACGGTCACTGCCACCGGAACCTGACAGGAGCAACACCGCCGGATATGGGCCAGGCGATTCAGGCAGGGTTAACGTACCTGCAAGTGTAACTTTATCGAGTCTATTTTCGAAAGAAACGATTTCTTCTTTATAAGGATACGGTTTTTTAGGCTCTTGCGGACGTTTTGAAGTTCGCACAGGAGGATTGTCAACTCTTTCGAGTACGAGCGGCATACCACCACCATCAGGCCCTTTGAATTTACCATTGATGGACAGCCCGTTCTGAGAGATTTTCCCTTCGTAAGCGCACCTTATATTGTATATATCAAATCTAACATCCATACTGCCGGGTAAAATCAAATCTACCGGTATATCCCATGCTTCCTCGTTAGGAAAATCCGTGTAGGCATTGAATGACCCATCTTCATTTTTTGAGACTCTAAATACAATATTGAATTGGCCTGGTTTACTCATCCAGTTACCCACGATAGAAGTATTTGGTTGTGCTGAAAATGCCAAATCTGAAGATATCAGGGCTGCCAATAAAAAGATGATTGTGATGTTCTTCAACCTGTTCATAATTGTGCTCCTTTCAAATAGATTAATAAAAAACGGTTAATTTAACAAGAACAATTATGACAACCAAGTATTACCCTTTTGTTACGATTTTGTACTTTTTTTAATATTTATTTTGACACATTGCAGAATGGAAACCCGAGAAGCAAGTGCATTTATAAGCCGGAAGGGATTAGCCTGGTCAGTCTTCGAGTGGTCGTATGCGGATGTTTCGAGCAGCTCCGCCTGTTTGCCAGGTTGCAATACCGAGTGGTTGAGAGAGGTCCACTTCGGCCCGGATGTCGATTTTTCGGCCAGTTATTTCGATGTTTACAAGCTCTTCATCATCGAGCCAGGCTTGAATCCTGTCAGGGGTGACGCGTAGGCGGACGCGATACCATTTGTTGTCCTCAAACGAGGCAAAACTTGTAGTTTCATTGTTGGCGGCGTCATAGTAATCGATATTAGACAGGCCGCAGAGACCGCCTCCCCAGCCGCCGAGGATTAGCGAGCATGGATTTTCTGCAACGGGAAATGTCAGTCCGCAGAAAAAGTCGCTTCCACTAATGCGCATAGTTTCGAGGGTTATTTCGTAGTTCATTCGAATCAGCGGGCCTTTCCAGTTAATGCCGGTCATATCGTTGCCCATTTCCATATAAATTGCGCCGTCTTTGACATAAACTTTGCCCTGGCCGCCAAAGTCGGTAATTGCCCAATGTCCCAATGTTTTGCCATCGAATAGGCTGGTCTCGGTTGTTATTATCTCTTCCGAGGCATTCGGTTCGGTCTTTGGCAGTTCCTGAGAGACACCAGGTTCGGCCGTGGCCTGCTCCTGAGAGACATTGGGTTCGTTGGGCGAGGTTGGGGTCGATGTGGTTTTGCGGCGACATGCCCCTAAAGTGACGGCAAGAAGCAGAAATATAGTACAAAACAGTTTTGGCAGTGAGATGGGTCTTATAACATATGTATGATGAAGTAAGTTATTTCTGATGATAGGGTGTTTGTTATCCATAATATTTCTCCTTTATGAAAAAAAGCGTTTGGTACAATTACTTAAAAAACGGATTATACAACAGATATTTGCACAAAGTAACCAGTTTTTCAGTATAATAATTATGGAAAACATGAAACAACAAGGTTTTATATGACGATAAGATGTGTTGAGGTAAATACTTAACATTAGGGATACGTTTGGAAATAAGGTGGGTTTGCACAACATTAAACATTGCTACAGCCAGGGAAACAACAGATGAAGAAGATTTATGCAGCAATAATTTGTATTTTAATTTTTTCGCCGATGGTCTTTGCACGTCGTGGTGAACCTCTGGCGAATGATAGAAAATCGGGTCTATACGCAAGGTCGATTGAACAAGTCCTTCGGCTAAGGGAAGACGAAGTAGATTTAGCCACTGCTGCTTTGATTGTTTCTGAGCACTGGAGCGATATGGTATATGGCAGAAGATACCTTGAAACGCTTGATGATATTGCTCTGGAGATTCGCGAAAGACTCAGACGCAGAAGGCTGAAGGCGGACTATCGAGCAATTCCTGTGATAAATGAGTATTTGTTCTCAGAGTTGGGATTCAAATCGATTTCAGAGGCAAGTGACCCTCACGATTTGTTTTTACATACTGTTCTGGATAAAAAGGCCGGGTATTGCCTGAGTTTGTCCATTCTTTATTTATCACTGGCAGAGCGACTTGGACTTCCCCTTTACGGCGTGGTTGTGCCGGGGCACTTTTTTGTCAGATACGACGACGGCCAAACGCGGTTTAATCTTGAAACAACAAGCAAGGGTGGAGTCGCTCCTGATGAACATTATATAAATAAGTTCAAAGTACCGCAAGGTAACGGCATCTATATGAAAAATCTGAATAAGATTCAGACGTTGGGTTGTTTCTTTAATAAT
>JABMRO010000098.1 GCA_013202635.1 Planctomycetota bacterium | reverse complement strand
TCACGGATGGCCGCCCGTGCCTTCATTGTCCCGAAAGTTATTATCTGTGCGACGTGGCCGTATTTTTGGCGGACATAATCGATGATTTCAGCCCGGTGCGCCTGACAGATATCGATATCGATATCGGGCATTTCGTTACGGTGCGGGTCCATAAACCGCTCGAAGAGTAAATCGTAACGGATAGGGTCAACATCACACAGTCCGAGGCAGTACCCGACCAGCGTCCCGACCCCGCTGCCCCTGGCGCCGATGGGGATATTGTTTTCGTGTGCATATTTGCAGAAGTCCCAGACGATAAGAAAATAACTGGCGAATCCTTTCGATTCGATTACTTCCAGCTCCCTGTCGAGCCTGCTTTTTATCTCGTCGGTAATTTCGCCGTATAGCTTTTTTGCTCCTTCATAACATCGTTCGGTTAGAAACTCTTCTGGCGTCGAGCCGTCCGGCGGCTCGAAATGAGGCGCGTGACGCGTTTTTAAATCAATCTCAACATTGCACCGCTCCGCAATTGCCGTAGTATTATCGCAGGCATCGCCGGCTTCGGCAAAAAGCTCACGCATTTCCTTCGGGCTTTTTAGATAAACACCGGGTGGATAAATCATTCTGCTCGGGTCATCGGCCCTTTTGCCGGTGCTTATGGCACAAAGGCAGTTGTGCGCCTCGTAGTCATCTGCTTCCAGAAAGTGCACATCGTTCGTTGCCACTGTCCCGAGCCCCATCTTTTTCGCAAGGTCTCTCAGCCCATCAGTGACATCCGGGTCGTCTCCTCCGTGTTTTTGTATCTCTATAAAAAACCGCTCCGGCCCGAAAATCTTCACAAAACTTTCCGCCGCTGTGCGAGCCGCCTTTTCATTCCCTCTTGCAACTTCCGCCGTCACTTCACCTTTCAGACAGGCCGTTGTGCATATAAGGCCTTCGTTAAACTCAGCGAGAATTTCCTTATCAATCCTTGGTCGATAATAAAATCCTTCGAGATAACCGGCACTGGAAAGCTTGAGCAGATTGTGATAGCCGGCATTGTTTTCAGCCAAAAGAACCAGATGATATGCGGCGTCGCTTATACTGGTTTTTGTCCTGTCGAACCTGCTGGCCGGCGCGATATACGCTTCGATGCCGAGGACTGGCTTTATATGTGCGGCTATTGCTTTTGTATAGAAATCTATAACGCCGAACATATTGCCGTGGTCCGTTACCGCCACAGACTCCATATCCAGCTTCTTACACTGCTTCAACAGTTTAGGAAATGATATCGCCCCATCCAGCAGCGAATACTGGCTGTGCAGATGAAGATGCGTAAATCCTTTATTTGCCATAACTTATGCCGTCCTTCTGAACTCCTGTTAACATATCTATCATAGGTTGATACTTTATAGTTGTCAATCGAAAATTGTAGGGTGGTCATTGCCCTAATTTCCTTCCCTTCGATCTTCGACATTCCTTGTTCAATAATCGATAACTGTCCACAAACTTTGGGATAATTATGCTGATTAGGAAATATTGACAAGTGTATTTAATTGACTACAATTATTATAGCGTGGAAAGTTCGCCGCGATATGTTATAGGAGATTTGGCCGGCGAATCAATAGTAGATAAATCTAAATGTTATTAACACGGGAGGACAATTATGAAGACGCGTAAATCAATTTCCGGATGTGCTTGCTGCGGCGTGAGTCGTCGTCAATTTCTGGCAGCCGGATGTGCCGCCTGCACAGGAGCAGTAGGACTCCTTGCAAATGCGAAACAGCTGCATGCTGCCCGGGACAAAAGTAAGGTGCAGATTCGTATCATCTATTCTCTACACGCACCAAAGCAGCCGGGGCCGGACTGGCCAAATGTAGGATTTGACTTTCGTCCGGTTATGAAGCGGATTAATGCAGATTTAGCCGAACAGTGCAAGGGCTTCGATTTTATCTCATCGATTGCAAACGGCCCGGAAGAGGCCAAAAAAATCCTTGAACGGGACAAATCCGCCGCTATTGATGGCTATCTTGTTTACCAGATGAACTGTTGGAACCGGGTAGTCCAGACAATCGCAACCTCCGGCAAGCCTGTTCTCTATGCTGATTTCCAATATGGCGGCAGTGGCGGTTTCCTGGTTTACACCGCGGGTTTCCTGAGAAACAAGGCACAAAATGTAGGCTTTGTGGCATCTTCGCGAATTGAAGATCTGGTTGAAGCGGTGAAGTGCTTTGAATTGGTCAAAAAGGGCGGCACTACCTCCGACTTCGTAGCGGCGACGCAGCGCGTCAGGGTAGCGCGAACTCCAAGGGCCGGAAATTTGGCCTGTACACCGGATAATCTCAAGACCATCTCGCCGCGAGAATGTCTTCGACAGATGAAGGAGTCGAAAATCCTTTCGGTTCGCAATCAGGAGTCCGGGCCGGCCGAATCTATCATGGGCATTCCAGTTGTGAAAGTTTCATTTGCAGAAGTTAATGATGCCTGGAAGGCCGCGGACAAAAATCAGGCAAGAGAGATTGTTGACCGTTGGGAAAAGACTGCCTTACAGGTTACTCGTGTCAAGCGTGATACCCTCCAGACCTCAGCGGCCATGTATTTGGGTATGAAGGATGTTTTGAAGAAGCATCGGGCAAACGCAATCGCAATAAACTGCCTTGGCGGTTTTTATGGTGGGCATATCCATGCATACCCATGCCTTGGCTTCCACGAACTCAACAACGAAGGATTGATTGGGGCCTGCGAATGCGACTTAAGGTCAACTGCAACGATGGTGACAATGACAGCCTTAACCCGGGGGCGTCCGGGTTACATTTCCGATCCTGTCATTGACACCTCAAAGCGGCAGATTATCTATGCCCATTGTGTGGCATCAAATCGGGTATTCGGATCGAAGGGCCGGGCGAATCCATTCCAGATTATGACCCACTCTGAGGACAGACAGGGAGCATCCGTTCGTTCGATCCTGCCGCTGGGTTATATGACAACTACCCTCGAGTTCTCACACGACCGAAAGGAAGTGCTCTTCCATCAGGGCAAGGCGGTGGCCAATGATCCGGACGACAGGGCCTGCCGAACAAAACTGGCGGTCGAGCCGGTGGGTGACATAGAGAAGCTTTTCACTATGTGGGACCAGTGGGGCTGGCATCGGGTTACGTATTATGGCGACCTTAAAGAGCCGGTCTTCGCCCTCGCCGACGCTCTCGGCTATAAAATGATCGAAGAAGCATAAACCAACCCGGCAATCCCCACTTGTCATTTCGACCGAAGCCTCCGTGCTTTCGAAAGAAAGCACGGAGGCGAAGTGGAGAAATCTGGCTTATATGCGATTTGAACCTCACAAGCCATCACTGAGGCCATGCTGGTTCTATAATTCCATTACAGAACCCCGACCGTAAGGAAGGGGTCATTTAAATATTCACTTCACGAAATACGAACCGTCATCCTGAGCGCAAGAGCTTGCCCTGAGCATAGTCGAATGGGAAGGATCTATTTAAAAACAGTTGTCATTGCGAAGGAGCCGCAGGCGACTGCGGCAATCTTCAACCAATAGTCAATAGTCAATATTCAATAG
>JABMRO010000097.1 GCA_013202635.1 Planctomycetota bacterium | reverse complement strand
TCGGCCATTTCGCTAATGCTTGCCTTATTGTTTTGGGCGGTCTCTGTAATCGTAATTCCCAATGCAAGTATGCGATTAGCTACGCAAATTCAACCTCTTCAATCGAGAGAAAAAATCGAAGGCGAAATCGCGTCGTCTATGAATAATTTAAAGAGAAGTGAGTGGCCAAAGATGCGGCGGCAATTAGCACGCTTCACTCGCGGAGAAGTGAGTATGGGTATAGGAGCATTTGGGCGATATTATGTTGATGTAATCAGCAGAAGCGAGGTGGAGTACCGGACGAAGTCCTATCCATTGGACGATTCCTTTTCGATTAAGTGTGCCGATAAGACATGGGAAATAGAGCGCGGTTATTTGAATGACCTGCTAAAACAAAAAGAACTTGCTGAGAAAGTTTCCAGGATATCGCCCATTTCTCTGTATGGTAATGTAATGTCAACGATATCAGGCTCGGACCTTGCCAGCTTTCAGTTCTTCATAGATGGGGCCAAGACATATAGAAATCAAGTGTTTGAATATATTCGTACTAAAACCGACAACTTATCTTCGCCGTCCTATTTCACACACTGCACCGAAGAAGAAATGCGGGAGTATGAAGAGAGGCGTAACCAGATTAAGAATGCCCGGAACGAGGCTGAAAAAATGAAAGCCCAGGAAGCCTATAACAAATGGGGTAATGACAGGATTGCGGGAAAGCATGCTCTTGGCTTGCAAGACCTGCCCAGGTTCAGCTACCGGAATTCCGTGTTAAGCGGCCTCCAGAGAGCCGCCCCGGACCTGGGGCTGTTGATGTTTATCAATGTGTTATTTCTTGCATTGTCTTTTATCGCATTTGTGAGGTACGACGTAAGGTCGGATTAGACATTGGGGACACACTTATGATTAGAAATATCATCGGCAAGGAAATCTTGAAGAATCTTTTGAGTCTGCGTTTTATGCTGTCGCTTCTTTTGATTATATCGCTCTTTGCCACCGGCGCTTTTATGTTCGTAGGCAAATACCGACAGGAATCGAATGATTACTGGAGAGACACTAACAGAAACTTGTCGAGCTTGAGAGAGCACACAAATCATCTCTATGAATTGGTGACGTGCAGGCAGGTGGTTTGGAGGCGGCCAAAGTCGCTTTCTCTTTGTACCGAAGGATTCGAGAATACTCTTCCTGACAGGTTCAGCTTCGATCCGTTTACAAGGGATTTGCCCGAAGTGAGAAGTCGCAGCAATTTTCTGCTTCCCCACTTCAGTGATATTGATTGGGTTTTCACAATTTCATTGATCGTCAGCTTCGTAGCACTGCTGTTGACGTATGATAGTATCTGCGGCGAGAAGCAAACCGGCACGCTGCGTTTGCTGTTGGCAGGATCAATGCCGAGACACAAAGTTCTTCTTGGTAAATATCTTGGTGCTATGTTCACAATAGGAATACCTTTGCTGTCAGGCTTGATGATCAGCCTCATTGTCGTAGTTTCTTATCGAGCTGTTGAAATTGATACGGGCCAGTGGTTCAAAATTCTTGCTATTGTTCTTCTGTCATTTTTATATCTTTCGATTTTTATACTGTCAGGCATTTTTATCTCCAGTCTAAGTCATAAGCCGGCGAGCAGTATGGTGGTTCTCTTGTTGGTGTGGGTAGTACTGGTTATCCTGATACCAAGTTTCGGGAGGATTATTGCCGGAACGTTCCACGAAATTCCTGAACGGTTAGACATGGAAAACAGGGTGGCTGAGGCTATCGAACAAATCAAGAAAGACGGCGGGAAGTTTGGTAAGGGAGCGGGCAGTTGGAATAGCCAGGAAGATAATCCGCCGGCGGCAGCCAAATATTACAGCGCACAAGTAAATGCCAGGAACGCCATAATGGACGAATACCTGCGGCAGATGGTTGCTCAGGCAAAAACCGGCCGTTACTTCACCTGTATTTCACCAGCCATCATTTACCAAAGAGCATCCGAGGCCATTGCTGGTGTAGGGGTATCAAGGGTTGCTAACCTGTGCCAGCAAATCAAGAGATACCAGGAAAATCTCAAAGAGTATATCCGCAGCAGGGATGCAGAAGATCCGGATAGTCTCCATCTGCTGTTTCGATTTCCTTCCGATTGGGTCGCAGAGAACTGGCATGCCATTTCTCATGAACGAGTGGATTTTGACAGTGTGCCGAAGTTTCGGGAGCGAGACCTCGCTCTCGGCCAATCTTTGAAATTAGCCGTTTGGGACATTGGGCTGTTGGCTCTTTTTAACTTAGTTTTCTTTGCGGCTGCGTATGTATCATTTTTGCGCTACGACGTGCGTTAAGAGAGAAGGAACCCGAAATGATATGGAAAATCGCGAAAAAAGAGTTTCTGCTGAACCTAATGACGTTCAAGTTTGCTGTCGGGACAATAGTATGTGTGGTTCTGACCGCCGTTTTTATGCCTGTACTGGTGAGTGATTATCAGGACAGATTGAAAGACTACAATACAAATGTAGCCGCGAATGAGGCAGAGCTTGGAAAAGTCAGAGTTTACATGACTATCACACCCACAGCTCATAGACCACCGAATGTTTTGTCGGTCTTCAGCGAAGGACTGGAGAAGCAATTGAACCAGTCCGCAGAAATAGAATTGGGTGATGTTCCTGAGATAATTCCGGCATCAGGAGTTGGCAATCCATTTCTGTCCGCCTTCCCTACACTGGACGTCATGCTGGTTTTGAAAGTTGTAATGAGTATTTTAGCAGTTTTGGTTGCTTATGATACGATATCTGGTGAAAGGGAGCGTGGGACGTTGAGGCTGATATTGGCAAACAGGGCTGCTCGTCATGAGGTACTATTGGGCAAGTTGCTGGCGGGGGTGGCAACTTTGATTATTCCTGTTACAAGCGCATTTATTATTGGGCTGTTAATACTTCAGTTTTTCCCAATGGTTAGTTTGGCCGGAGCAGACTGGACACGCATTGGGCTAATGTATCTTGCCTCTTTAATTTTCATCTCAGCAATGTACAACACCGGCCTGCTATTCTCCTGCCTGATGAGGAAAGCCAGTATTTCACTGGTTCTTGGTTTGTTTGTCTGGGTCATCTTAGCAATAGTGATCCCCAATGGAAGCATCTATCTTGCTAATTATCTTCGGTCTACCGAATCCAGGGAAAAAATGGATACCCAAGTGAAAGCACTCTTGAAAGAACGTGACAGCAAAATCGACGAATTGACGAAAATGCTTAAAGATGGAGGCAATTGGTCTGGGGCGTATGGAGATTTTGGGGAATTCTTTGTTTTATATTGTGGAGAGCCTTATAGGCGTGATCTCCAAAAAAAGTATGCGCGCTCTGAACCAGTTCGAATCAGGTATGCGGACAAAATATATAATGTGCAGCAACAATATCTTAGTGGGCTGATGAAACAGAAGCACCTTGCAAGCACCATTGTACAAATCTCTCCTGTCACTATTTACCAGAGTCTAATGTCGGCCTTGGCCGGTACTGATTTGGGCAGCTATGAACACTTTAGAACCAGGGTCAAGAACCATACAAATATAGTCATAGATTATATCCGTTCCAAAACAGAAAACTTTTCTTCGTTGTCCTATTTCACACCGACCAAGGAAGAAGATCACTCGAAAATGATAGAAGATTGCGACCGTTTTATGCGTGGCGATAACTTTTTGGGAAACTTTCGAAAATGGCAAGCACAAAAGCTCAAGAATATTCCCTACCTAAACCTGCAAGATTTGCCTCAGTTCACCTGTGGGCCTGAAAGCTTTGCAAAAACTCTCCACAGGGCCGTCCCCCAAATTTTGTTACTGGTCTTTTTCAATGCTCTTTTTTTTGCATTATCTTTTGTTGCATTTTTGAAATATGACGTAAGGTGAAGTTGTAATTATGCTAAGAAATTTTTTTAAAAATGGAGCCGTATATGATTCGTCAAATTATATATAGGGAAATTTTGGAGAATCTTCTGAGTCTGCGTTTTATTCTGTCACTGCTCTTGGCCGTCTCGCTTTTTGCCACTGCCGGCTTCGTGTTCGCAGCCAAATACAGGCAGGAATCTCAGGACTACTGGAAAAATACAAATGAGAACCTTTCGAATCTGAGCGAACAGACGAAACGACTTTGTGATGCGGCCCGTTATAAACAGACGGTATATAGAAAGCCAAAGGCGTTGGCTCTGTGTACGGAGGGTTTTGAGAAATATTTCCCTAATTACTTTAGATTCAATATCTTTTCGATGTATATACCTGGGGTAAAGAGTCGGGACAACTTTGACCTTGGTCGTTTTAGCGATATGGACCTGGTTTTTATCATTTCCTTGATTCTTAGTTTCATAGCATTGATTTTTACTTATGACACTATCTGCGGTGAAAAAGAAGCAGGTACCCTTCGTCTGATATTGTCGGCATCGATTCACAGACATAAAATACTCATTGGTAAATACGCTGGCGTGATGTTCACTCTGGGGATACCTTTGCTTCTGGGCCTGTTGGTTAACCTGCTCATTGTAATTTCTTCCAGGGATGTTGTTATAAGCGCCGGTGATTGGTATAAAATCCTTACTATTGTGCTGTTATCCTTTTTGTATCTTTCTATTTTTGTGCTGCTGGGGCTGTTTGTCTCCAGTAGAACCGCCCACTCAGCCAACAGTATGGTCATCCTCCTGCTTGTCTGGGTGGGATTGGTCATTTTGATACCAAGTTTCGGAAGAATTATCTCCGATACGGCATGCAAAAGTCCAACTGAGGCAGAATTGCAGAGGAGGTTGACCGAAGTGGATCAACAGATTGAAGATGATCTCATTTCCGGAAAATTTGGCAAGAATGCAGGCGCCTTTAGTCAAAACCCTGAAAAGGATAATCCCCCAGGGACAGTTCGGTTGGTTAATGCAAGGAGACAAGCAGGAAATCAAGTTCGCGAGGATCACCTCAACAAAATGACGGTCCCACTAATTTTTGGGCGGCATTTTACCAGGCTCTCACCCACCGTAATTTATCAATGCTCCTCCGAAGCCATTGCGGGCATAGGTATCACTCGATTCAAAAGTCTATACCAACAAGTCAAGAGATATCAGCAAGACCTGAAGGAGTATGTCCGCAGCAAAGATGCCCAGGATCCTGATAGTCTGCATCTGCTCTGTGATCATGGTCAAGCTATAAGCGACTGGGGAGTTATGTCCAAAAAACCCGTTAGCTTTGACAGCGTGCCGAAGTTTCAGGAGCGAGACCTTGCACTCGGCCAATCTCTGAAATTAGCCGTTTGGGACATCGGCCTGCTGATATTATTTAATCTGGTCTTCTTTGCTGCGGCATATGTATCGTTTCTAAGATACGACGTGCGATAATAAAAGAACTTCTTAAATTAAAGAATATTAACTTTTAACACGAAAGGATAAACAAAAATGATTGAGATTAATGAATTGACCAAACGATATGAGGATGGTGTCTTGGCCCTCGACCATGTCACTTATAAGGTCGAGCCGGGGGAGATATTCTGCCTGCTGGGTGCCAATGGAGCAGGCAAGACGACAACAATTAACATCCTTCTGGACTTTATCCCGCCGACCAGCGGCCATGGCTTTATCAACGGCCATGACTGCAACAAGTTCCCTCTTGAGGCCAAAAAGTATGTCTCTTATGTCTCCGAGAACGTGCAGCTTTACGGGATGTTCACAGCAAGGCAGAATCTGGCGTTCTTTGCAGAACTGGCCGGCAAGACTGGACTTAAAAAGAAGGATTACGACGATGTAATGCGCACCGTGGGCCTGCCAGAAAAGGCATTAAGAATGAGGCTCAAGCATTTCTCCAAGGGCATGCGACAAAAGCTGGGTATCGCTATTGCGCTGCTGAAAGACCCTCCGGCTATTCTGATGGACGAGCCAACGAGCGGGCTCGACCCCACAAGCGCCCAGGAATTCCTGGCTCAACTGCGGCGGTTAAGGGAGCAAGGTAAGGCTATCTTGATGACTACCCACGATATATTCAGAGCCAAGCTCATAGCAGATAGAGTGGGCATTATGAAGCAGGGCCGCCTGGTTGCCATCCGAAAGAAGCAAGATTTCAAGCACGCAGACCTTGAGGAAATCTACATGCGCGAGATGCAGGCCGCCGAGACTATGGCATAAATAGCGCTTTATGATTCTCATATCCTTTGGCGAAGTTCTGCAAATAGTCTGGGATTGCGATAAGTTACCCACCCCATGGGGTGGGTGGAAAGAGAATGATGAACAAATCGAGAGAGCTTACAGAAAAATGTGCGAAAGATTATTGACACTACCTTTGTTTCTGATGACCCAGCGTCTGTAATTAGTGTGCACAAACTACATTGAAACTCTATACCTCCTGACAAATCTTACGCTGCAATAGGCCAGGCAAGTGGCGAGTGTAATCCACATTTTCTGTTTCATAGTCCGGATACACTACGAAATCCTCCTTCAACAGGCAATCACTTTCATCC
>JABMRO010000096.1 GCA_013202635.1 Planctomycetota bacterium | reverse complement strand
AAGCACACACTTGACGATTTTTTCTGCTCGTACTACCGAAAGGCTGCGTTAATCCTGCAATGCACTAAACATAGCAAATTCACGATTCTGGCAGTTATAAACAGCTAATCTACTAAAGGTTTCACTATTATATTGCGAAACGCCACAGGACCGTGGTTACCCTGGAACATAATCGGCCCGAAAGGCCCTTCCCTGCCTACCAGAGGCCCACCAGTTACTCCCTTAGTCATTTCGAGGTTCTTATTATGCAGCAACTGGCCGTTGAGTTCTATCTTTTTGAATGTGGCATGACTGATTTTTTTGCCGTTGGCGTCGAACCTCGGAGCCTTAAATTCAATAACATACTTCTGCCATTGGCCGGGCCTCAGGGAAGCATTCACTAAAGGTGCACCGGCACCGTAAATCGCCCCCATATCACCGGAGCCCATCTTTACCCTTTCCCAGCTATCCAGTACCTGGATCTCGTATTCACCCATAACATAGACGCCGGAATTGGAACCTCTCGGCACCATCACCTGCAGCTCGATACGGCAGTCGCCGAATTTTGCTTTGGAGTAAAAATCGAGACTATCACCGTGTTTGGCGGCCAGATTTATCATTTCGCCCTGACCCTCGGCCTTTACCAGCATCTTCGGGTCCTCAGACGACATTTTCGCTTTGCCGGCTACCCATTTGCTCTTTTTCTCGTCGCCCTTAACCGCCCAGCCGTCGAGGTTTTTGCCGTTGAACAGTAAAACCGCATCGCCATATTTCGGCTGTAGATTTTTAACTCGGATGTCCTTGAACTCAACAAGCATAGGCGGGCCGGCATGTATTTGAAGCGCCAGAACACCTTCTCTTGCAGCCCCTTTAGTGTCCTTCGGGTCGCCGGGATTGGTTACCCGGTCGTTATCTATCAGCTCCATTGTCTGATAGCCGTTGATATAGTGCATCAAATGGTTGCCATTAGCGATGATTCTATACTCGTTCCAGTCCTTGTCCTTATAGTAGCCTTCCTTTATAAGCTCATCTTTATCGGAGACATTCCCAATAACATTCTTCTCGCCGTCTTCATTAATGACCATCATATCACCGACGTTGACCAGCCATCCCCGGCCACTCTCGTGGTAGAGAAAACCGACCTTGCCCGGTGCGTTTTCAACCTCCGCCTGATAGCCGCTTACGACCCACTTGCGGACTTCCTTACTTCGGTACTGCACGCCTGAGTTGCCGTTGCGGATACGGAATTTCAAACGCAGCTCAAAATCCCGCAGCTTTCCGCCACGCCAGATAAGGAACGTATTGCCGCGGGTCGGGTTCTCTGGGGTGGTCTGTCCACGAATAACACCATCTTTAACCGACCAGAGACGCATATCTCCATCCCAGTCGTTCAGGTCCTTGCCGTCGAATATCCATCGCCAATCTGTCTGGCCTAATCCGGCCGCAGTCCGCTCGAAGTAAGAAACACATCCGGCAATTTCAGGCATTGAGTTCAGCCAGTTGTGCTCATATTCAATTGAGAATACGCCCTTGAAATCCTGACGGTCAAGCTCGATTAGAATCTGCTTGAAATCGCCTGCCCCTGTACCCCATATCACGTCGTGCGCACCACGATTGCCGAACTCGTTCAAATCTTTGGCGTGCAGGCTGATAATTTTACCTCTGAGTTTTTTCAGAGCTTCGACCGGATTGACTCCCGAACGCATCCAGTGGCCCGTATCGGCACATGCCCCGATTCGCTCGCTGCGTCCCTCGCAGACCTTCAGCACTGTATCAGGATTCCAATAACGTGAAGGTTTGGGGTGATTGTGGATGGCCACGTTAATCTCGTATTCATCGCACAATTTCTCTATAACATCGAACGCGTCCTCCGGCGGCTCTGAAACAATCGTCTCGATTCCCATCTCCCGGGCAAAATTGAAGACCTTTCGACATTCCGCCTCATTGTTCGGCAGCGAGACTACGCCGTAGTTCATAAGTTTTACGCCCGATTCCCGGAGCTTTTGAAGCATTATCTTCTTGTCTTCGGAAGACATATTGTGGTCGGTCTTGACATCAGGTTTTTCTTTGCTAAGCCGCTGACCCGGATAGGCCTCGATATAGCCCATACCAAGCGCTTTGTTCTTGTCCACCGCCTCGAAAAACGTAAAGCGATTGAAACTGTACGCCTGCATGCCCAGCTTCCAGTTTTCCTGAGCATCAGATGCGTCAGCCTTCGGCAACACGCAAATACACAATACCAACGTCAGAACAACAACACTAAATTTTGACTGTCTTTTCATTTCTATTTCTCCTGTTAATAAGACGTTATTCCCCAACAAATAGTATAATTATAAACTCCAACCTTCACGATATTCTCGTTTCAGGTATTTTTCGGCATCAGGCATGTTGGTAACTCTGAAGTTCGGCCCATCCCAGAATAATTTCTGCTTTGCACGGGCCGCCACATTACCTAACAGTATAGTTTCGCTCAAAGGTCCTGAGTAATCGAAATTGGCCGAAGGCTTCGGGCCGCCTTTACACGCCCTGATCCATTCCTGGTAATGGTTAACTCCCCTCGGTAAAAACGGTTCTACCTTAAAGCCCTTCATCTTCGATTCGGGTATCAGCCGCGGACCACCCATGTGCGGGGCCATTATGGTGCCCTTTTCGCCGTAATACAATCCGCCTTGACCGGGCAGTTTGCGCCCCGGCTCAAGCTCTTTTGGCAGGAAGGGCCTGTTAGCACCGTCATACCAGGTTACTGTAACCGGCGGCAGATTGCCGCGTTCAGGAAATTCCCATCGAACAACCGTCGCTTCCGGATAAGTTTCATTATTAAACTCGGCCGGATGCGCTTCGACGCTTATTGGATATTTCAGGTCGAGCGCCCAAAAAACCGGATCTATTATATGACAGCCCATATCACCTAATGTCCCTGTACCGAAATCCCACCAGCGCCGCCAGTTACCAGGCACATAAGCCTTATGATAAGGCCGCCACGGGGCCGGGCCAAGCCACATGTCCCAATCGAGCGTCTCAGGTACTGGCTGCCCTTCTTGAGGTCGAGTGCCGCCGCCCCAGTTTTTTCCGCTGAAAATATCCACCTTCCGCACCTTGCCAATCATCCCTGATTTAACAATCTCCACAACAACCTTGACGGTGTCTTCAGCGTGAATCTGTATTCCCATCTGCGTCATTACTTTATACTTTCGAGCGGCCTCGGTAAGCTGGCGGACTTCAAAAACATCATGCGCCAGGGGCTTCTGGCAATAGACGTGTTTTCTCATCTTGATTGCCCTCATAGCCGCGACAGCATGAATATTATCCGGCGTCGATACGGTAACGGCATCGATATTTTTGCCTTCCTTATCAAGCATCTTGCGGAAATCACGATATCTTTTGACGTTTGGATAACGTTTGAAAGTGCCGGCGGCATGTCCCCAATCGACATCGCAAAACGCTACTAAATTCTCCGTTCTCATCTGACTAACATCACTGCCACCCATACCCCCGACACCAATGCAGGCAACATTCAGCTTCTCGCTCGGTGAGATATAACGGGCGCCTCCCAGAACGTGCCGGGGAACAAAGGTGAACGCCGCTGCCGCCACTGCGGCACCCATAAAATCACGACGAGAGATTGTTCTGTTTTGTTCTTTGTTCAGTTTTTTACTATTTCTCATAACAATATCCCTCTATTATCCTTTTGCTTGCAAAATCGGATAGTATTGAATTAACTATCTCACCGAAACTACAAACTCCAGCCCTCGCGATATTCGGTATGTAGGTATTTATTGGCGTCAGGCAAGTTTGTGAACTTAAAGCCGGGGCCGTCCCAGAGCAGACTTTTATTTGTCAGCTTCTTTTTTATTTCCGGGCGCAGCGCAACGTTACCAAGAAGTACCGCCTCGGCCAGTGGTCCCGCATGGTCGAAATTAGAACCCGCAGGCTTGCCTCCCTTACACGCATCTATCCATTCCTGATGATGACCGGGCGAGCGGGGAAGAACCTTAGGCGGTTTGCCAAACTCTTTCCTTAACGATTCCGGTATTATCGTATATCCGAACATTTTACCCTTATCGCCGACAAACAGCGTACCGTTTGTGCCAAACTGCTGACCTTCTTCAAGTTCATCCGGCCTCGGTGGTCGTAATCCACCATCGTACCAGGTCATTTTGACCGGTGCCATGTCCCCGCGAGCATCGAAATGGTACGTTACCATCGACGCAACCGGATATGTTTCATTGTTAACTAATGTGCAGCTCGCTTCAACGCTGACAGGGCATTTGAGCTTGAGTGCTCGCCAGATAGGGTCAATACTGTGACAGCCGATGTCTCCCAGCGCTCCTGTTCCGAAGTCCCACCAGCCGCGCCACTTAAAAGGCACATAAGCCGGATGATACGGCCGCTGTGGTGCAGGGCCAAGCCACAAATCCCAGTCTAACCTTTCAGGAACCTTCGGCGTATCCTTTGGTCTGCCCACGCCCTGAGGCCAATAGACATTGTTAATACCATTCAAAGGCCTGTCGGTCCATACGTGTACCTCACGCACCTGCCCTATTGCACCGGCCCAGATATATTCGCTCATCAGCCGGGTTCCCTCAGAGGCCTGTCCCTGATTTCCCATTTGTGTAGCGACCTTGTGCTCGCGGGCCGCCTTGGCAATCATACGCGCTTCATATACCGAGTGCGTCAGCGGTTTCTCGCAATAAACGTGCTTGCCTCTCTTGATGGCCGCTATTGACGCAACCGCGTGAACGTGGTCCGGAGTAGCAACTATCACAGCATCAATGTTCTTGTCCTCCTCGTCCAACATTATGCGGAAGTCTTTGTATTTTTTCGCATTGGGATGACGCCTGAATGTCCGGGCCGCCCGGCCCCAGTCCACATCGCACAGAGCCACAATGTTCTGGCTGCTTACCGCGCTAATATCGCCGCCGCCCTGGCCTCCTACGCCAATACCGGCTATATTGAGCTTCTCGCTCGGAGCGATATTACGCCGTCCCCCCAGAACAAACCGAGGGACAATTGTGAACGCCGTTGCTGCCGCGGCAGCGCCCATAAAATCACGTCGCGACATTTTTTTGTTTTGTTCATCGTCTGGTTTTTTGCGGTTTTTCATAAGAATACTCCTCTTGTATTTAAAATTGATTCTTACCCATCGTTCACAAAATCGGCGAGTACATTATCACCTGCTCAACCAAAAAACTTAACTATAAGGTCCATCCATCACGATATTCGCTGTGGATGTATTTGTTGGCTTCAGGCAAGTTGGTAATCTTCATATTCTGGCCGTCATAATACAGTTTTAAGCCCTTCTCGTATAACTTCTGCCCCATGCGCAGAGCAATATTACCCAATAAAATCACCTCGGTCATTGGCCCTGATACATCGAAATTTGACCCGGCCGGCGGGCCGCCCTTGCACGCATCGAGCCACTCTTTATGATGACCGGGCGAACGAGCCAGAATTCTCGGAGGTTTGCCGTACTGCTGACTCCTTGATTCCGGCAATAGCCTGTGGCCCAACATCTTGCCCTTATCGCCCACAAACAGATTGTCATCGGCATTGCCGAAACGCAGGCCTTCTTTAAGCTCTTTAGGCCGAGCCGGCATCAATCCGCCATCGTACCAGGTCAGCTCCAGTTCAGGAAAATCGTACCTTGAAGGAAATTCATAACGAATGATAGATGCCAGCGGTGCCGTTTCGGAATTCACCCCGCTGGAGCAGGCATCAACGCATGTCGGATAACCCAGTTTCAAAGCCCTGAAAATCGGAGCAAACTGATGACAGCCAATATCGCCCAGAACTCCCGTTCCAAAGTCCCACCAGCCGCGCCAGCTAAAAGGCAGATAGCAGGGATGGTATGGGCGCTGCGGCGCCGGACCAAGCCATAAATCCCAATCGAGCCACTCAGGTACAGGCGGGGTTTCTTTGGGCCTGCCGATACCGCGAGGTGAGATTGGTCTGTTGCACCAGGAATGAACCTCGCGAACAGGGCCGATTGCATCATTCCAGATAAATTCGCATACCAGACGATTTGATTCAGAGGCCTGACCCTGGTTACCCAATTGGGTGGCAACTCCGGCTTCCCTGGCGGCCTCGGTAACCTTGCGAACCTCATATATCGAATGGGCCAAAGGTTTTTCGCAATACACATGCTTACCCATTTTGATTGCCCTCATAGTAATTACAGCATGTGTGTGGTCGGGCGTAGCTATTACTACCGCATCGATGTTCTT
>JABMRO010000095.1 GCA_013202635.1 Planctomycetota bacterium | reverse complement strand
TTTTTGGAACATGATGATGCAAACCGGGCATTGATGGGCTCGAATATGCAACGGCAGGCCGTTCCGCTGTTGAAAACGGAGTCGCCTTTGGTCGGCACAGGCATGGAAGAAGTCGTTGGCCAAAACTCAAGTATGGTCATCCGTGCTCAAAAAAGCGGGGTTGTTACCGCGGTGGACGCCTCAAAAATAGTTATTGAACATACCGAGGAGTATCATCTTGCGAAGTTTATGGGATTGAACGAGAGAACCTGTCTTAATCAAAAGCCCATAGTAGAGCTTGGTGAGAAGGTAAAGACCGGTCAAGTCATAGCAGACGGGGGAGGCACCTCCCAAGGTGTATTAGCCCTTGGGAAGAATATCCTTGTGGGGTTTGTCTCTTTTGACGGTTTTAACTTTGAAGATGCGATTATCGTTAGTGAGAGGCTTTGTAAAGGCGACAGCTTTACGAGCATTCACATCGACGAATTTACGGCTGAAGTTCGTGAGACCCGTCTTGGCAAGGAGGAATTTACCCGTGATATTCCCAATGTCAGTGAAAGGGCGCTGGGGAATCTTGATGAATATGGAGTAGTGTGCGAAGGAACAAGAGTCTGCCCCGGGGACATCCTGGTAGGCAAGGTTGTTCCCAAGAGCAAGACGGAACTGACACCTGAAGAAAAGCTGTTGCATGCTATATTCGGCAGAGCCGGCGAAGACGTCAAGAATGATTCACTTGAGCTGCCCAGTGGATACGAGGGCGTGGTAATAAAGACGGAACGGTTTACCAGGCGCGGTGCGGGTACAGAGGAACAAAAGAAGGCACAGGCGGTTCAGATAAAAGAATATCAAAAACAGATGAGAGCCAAAGAATGTATGATATTCAGACAGATGGTCGAATCTATTCATGAGAAGTACGAGGTCAACGTTATTGATCCGTCCACACGTCAGAAAGTCGGTGCCAGTGCCGACGATGATGTTATTTATGAGCAGGTTGAAAACTTTAATATCAAGTGGGTCAAACCGGCTTCGCTACGGGATGACGTACAAAAAATTGTGGATAGATTCTGGGCTAAGATTACAGAAGTTCAGGAAGAAAAGAAGCAACGTATTGAGAGTTTGAAACATGGCGATGAGCTGCCGAGCGGCGTTATGCAAATGGTAAAAATTTACGTTGCGATTAAACGGTCTCTTTCAATAGGCGACAAAATGGCTGGACGCCATGGCAACAAGGGAGTTATTGCCAAGATTATGCCCGAGGAGGACATGCCTTTTCTCGAGGATGGCACACCTC
This sequence comes from Planctomycetota bacterium, assembly GCA_013202635.1. Lineage (GTDB taxonomy): Bacteria > Planctomycetota > Phycisphaerae > Sedimentisphaerales > Anaerobacaceae > NIOZ-UU13. The sequence goes on along the minus strand of JABMRO010000095.1, from coordinate 753 downwards.
TTGATATATTGCTGAATCCTCTCGGTGTTCCGAGTCGAATGAATGTCGGCCAGATTCTCGAAACGCACCTCGGCTGGGTGGCAAGGGTGTTGGGCTTTAAAGCGGTTACGCCGGTATTTGATGGAGCTACAGAAGATGACATCCAGCGATTGACTGCTGAAGCGAACGAGCTTATGAACAATCGAAAAGCACAACTCGAAGAGAACAAAGAAGCACCGCCGGCGGATGAATTTTTCATAGATATACCGCCAATCCTCAAGACACAATTGTATGACGGCAGGACAGGTGAGCCTTTCGACCAGTTTGCAACAATCGGATACATCTATATGATGAAACTGCATCACCTTGTCGATGATAAGATTCACGCAAGAGCTACAGGACCGTATAGTCTGATTACTCAGCAGCCGTTAGGTGGTAAGGCCAGGACCGGCGGGCAGAGATTCGGTGAAATGGAAGTCTGGGCTTTGGAAGGATACGGTGCTTCTTATACCCTTCAGGAAATGCTCACTGTGAAAAGCGATGATGTCGAGGGGCGAACAAAAATCTATGAATCAATGGTCAAAGGAAAAAACAGTCTTGAAGCCGGAACTCCTTTGTCCTTTGACGTATTGTGCAATGAACTAAGAGGATTGGGATTGAATATTCAGCTTGAAAAGAAACGGCTTGGAAGCATATCACTTTAATTAATTAATGAATTGCCGATTGTCAAGTGTCAATGATAAGGGGCCTTAAATGTTAGGAAGTATTTACGAT